>JANOJH010000273.1:0-11280 GCA_031408135.1 Bdellovibrio sp.
GGATTTGAACTCTTGGTGGAAAACGGCGCTTGATCTGAAGCCGCGTTTTACGCCGCATGTTCTCGAGTTGCTCAACCGCGATCGCAAAGTGCCGTTGGTGACAGTTGCGGAACTTGAGAAAAAAATCCCCGGAATGAAATGGCCGGAAGGGCTCAGAGAACATTTTCTGCATTCTGACGGCGTTTTTGATCTGAATGATTTCTGGTCTTTTTATAAAAATATAAATATTCCGATGATGATTTACACGACACCGAACGACCCATTGGTGCTGAACGAACTGAATTCCGAACAGATCTTCCGCGGCCGCCAGCCAGGAGACTTCAAATTGCTGAAATATCATCGGCTCGAGCGCGGGACTCACTGCGGCCTGGCGCCGGTCTATCGTTGGGACTACATCGTGAAATTAGTGAAAGAGGGCTTGGTCCTCTGAACTGATTCTCTGGGCTGAGTCCGCCCTCCGCCCCAAGCCCCCTCTCCCGCATGCTTCCCGTTTGAGGGGCACCGCCCCGAATCCTGCAGCAGTTCGGCGTATGAAACAAAAAAACTTCTTCAAAGCTTCAACAAAGTCGCATGGCGGTTCACTCAGTGTTGGAAAACGCCGAAGCCAAAGGCCGATGCATTCAAAGAATCCGATTCACATTGTTCTGCGCTCTGAACTTGCGAAAGGGGCAAGGTCACTGCTGAAAAACAAGCAACTGGTAAGGCGAATTACCCTTAAGGCATCAAATCGATTCAAGGTTCAGGTTTTTGAAAAGGCAATTTGCGGAAACCACCTCCATCTTTTGATTCGCGGCCGTTCAAAGACAGACATTCAGAATTTTTTCCGCGTGATGGCCGGGCACATCGCACAGGAGATTCTGAGGCTGTACCCACTAACGGAGAAAGAGCGGGGCGGTGCCCCCAAGCAAAAGGGATGTTTGAAGAATCAGCGGAAGTTTTGGGCGCTGTTGTTGTTTTCGCGTATCGTTGGTTGGGGTAGGGATTTTACTAATGTTTCCAACTATGTAATTCGGAATACTCTCGAGGCGTTGAAATTGATTCCGTACGTGGAGAGAAAGAAGAGACGGGTCAACACATCGTGAGAATCTGAGGCCGTTAGCCAAGTTGGCTTTGCCAGTAATGCGATTTCGCCGCCAATTCATCAACATAGACGCGAACATCTCGTTGCAGATTTGCCGGCAACTTCGAAAGCGGCCTGACGTGTTCTACCGGAACGTATCTGAAAGTGAAATTAATCCGACGGGTTTCGAAGTTGGTGGTGTTGAGGTTTGAAAATAAAAAGCCTTTTTCTTCAACGCGCTGAACGCGGTGGAAAAGCTGCTTTTTGAATTTGTCTCCGCCGAAAAGTTGCAGGCTAGAATCCTCGAGCCACTGTTGCAGAATCACCGAGCTTTTCTGGCCTTTGCCGGCGCTTTTCACAAACTGAAAAAGGGCCTTTTCGCCGAATGAAATCGAAGCCACCGGGCCGGGCTCGAAATCCTTATGCTCACCGACTCGGGCACAGTCGAGCTTCTCAGTTCCGACAATTTTGTTGCCATAGAAATTAATCAGGCAAGTGTTGAGGTGCCATTTGTCGGGAACGTCTTTAGGAGAGAACTTTTGCCGGACTAGCTGTTCGATTTCTGAAACAATTCGCTGCAAAATGCGGGGGTAGTCTTCGGCAGTCACGCAACGATTTTGAATTCCCTGTGGCGGGTGATAATAATTCAAACAGGCAAACTGCCAGTTGCCGAGCCAATAAACGGGCCTCAACAACTGCCGGTTGGCTTCTTTTGGCGGCGGCGGATTCGATTCTGAGAAGCGCATTTCCCAAATCGGAAAGAGCGTCGATAAGTAATCCAGAATTTCGGCTTTCTGGCTTTTTGAGACGTAATTAGATTGATAAATCAAGTTTTGATATTGCGACAAATTTCGCATATAGTGACCATGCAGTAAGAGAGGTATTCATGTCAAACTTCATCCCGGCTTTAAAGGTCGATTCCGCAGTCAGAAAGTCGCTGATTGAAAAAGTTACTTTATTTAAAGGTAAAAAAGTACTTGTGGTCGGTGATGTGGGTGTGGATGAGTACATCATGGGTGCAGTTAAACGGATCAGCCCCGAAGCGCCGGTGCCTGTTCTTGAAGTGGAAAGTGAAGACAAGCGATTGGGGCTTGCGGCCAATGTCGCGCAGAATGTGGTCAGTCTGGGCGGAGAGGTCAAACTTGTTTCTGTTATCGGCACAGACGTGGGCTCCGAAATTCTAGAGTCGCTTCTGAAAATTTCTGGTGTCAGTTTTGAGTATCTAGTCCGTGACTCGAAACGACCAACTACCCGCAAAACGCGCATCATGACCGGACAGCATCACCTTGTTAGGGTCGATCACGAAGTCCGAAAAAACCTATCGGCTGAGAATGAAAGTAAACTGCTTGCTGTTATCGAAAAAAATATCGGCGATATCGATGTTGTCGTTCTTGAAGATTATGCCAAAGGGCTGCTTTCGCAGACCCTCGTCGAAAAAATCGTAGAGTTAACGAAAAAACATAAGAAGTTTCTGATGGTCGACCCTCATCAGACTAAATTTGCGAATTTCTACAAAGGTGTCGATCTGATTAAACCTAATTACAATGAGGCGCTGGCTCTGACTCAGGTGCAGGAAGAACACATTGAAGATCTGGCCGAGAGGGTGCTGCATGTTGGGCGAACCCTGCAGAAAATGACGGGTGCTAAACAAGTTGTGCTTACACAGGGAAAAGAAGGCATGACAATTTTTTCCCAGAATGACGTCACAAAAGTTCCGACTTTTGCCAAAAAAGTGTTCGACGTGACAGGCGCAGGGGATACCGTTATTGCAGCTCTTGCGCTCGGTATTGCGGCCGGCCTTCCGATATCAGAGGCCTGCATGATCGCCAATTTCGCAGCCGGTGTTGTTGTAGCTAAAATCGGCTGTGTGCCTTGCGAGATAAATGAATTGATCGACTCTATAAATACTTTAGGAAATTAACTTTAATTTGGTCCTTTTAAGGTCTTTACTTTACTTTTAAGGCTGCCTTTTATATGTATTGATCATAATAAATGGGATTTAACCCAACTGCTGTTATAAGCAGAGCCTGCCAAAATCAGGCAAGGAGCCTTTTGATGCAAACCTTGGAAATCGGCCTTGAACAGGCGCCACGCAATTTTTATTCATTTACCCTTGAAAATCTCGAGCTTTACCTGAAGCAGTACGGTAAAGAAAAATTCAGAGCTCAACAGATTTTCAAGTGGGTCTACGAACAACGCGTAACTGATTTTGATCTGATGCTGAATCTCTCGAAAGATCTGCGCAAAGAACTGAAAAATCTGATTACATTTAATTTGCCGCCGATCATTAAGCATTTAGTCAGTGTTGATGGCACTCAGAAGTTTTTGTTTGATGTTCGTGATGGTAACTCGATTGAAGCCGTTGTCATTCCATCTGATGACCGGCTAACACTTTGCGTGTCTTCTGAAATCGGCTGCAATATGGGCTGTCATTTCTGTTTTACCGGAAAACAAAAGTTGAAACGACGTTTGGCTACCGAAGAAATTGTCGGACAGTTTATGCAGGTTCAGGATGTTCTGAAGAAATCGAATCTTAAACTATCAAATATCGTTTTCATGGGAATGGGCGAGCCGCTCGATAACTGCGAGGCGGTTTTCGGTTCGATTGAAGTGATTCATTCACCTTGGGGCGTAAATTTATCGCGTAAGAAAATTACGGTGTCGACTTCCGGCCTTATTCCTGAAATGTATCGCGTGGCTGATGCAAAAGTAAGGTTGGCTGTTAGCCTTAACGGCTACAATGATGAAGTCCGGTCACAGGTCATGCCGATCAATAAAAAATATCCGCTTAACGAGTTGCTCGAAGAGTGCAGACGTTATTACAAAGCAACGGGCGACAAAATCACAATGGAGTATGTGCTTTTAAAAGGTGTTACCGACCAGATTCCGCACGCACGTGAACTCGTCAAGCTTCTGAAAAACGTGCCGTGTAAAATTAATTTAATTCCATTTAACGAGCATCCCGGATCGGGCTTCGAGCGGCCAAGTGATGAAACGGTTCAGGCGTTTCATACTGAAGCTATGCGCTTAGGAGCGCAGGTGTTGTTGCGGCGGACAATGGGCCGCGATATTTTTGCAGCCTGCGGCCAGTTAACGACAAAAATTGACCGGCCTGAATCTATGGATATTTCTAATTCAAAAATCGGAGGAACCAATGCGCGAAGTTTTAGTAGTGGGCAGCCTAGCCTATGATTCAGTAAAGACCCCATCAGGCAAGGCCGAAAAATCTTTAGGCGGATCAGCAAATTATTTTTCGATTGCGGCCAGTCTTTTTTCACAAGTACTCGTCGTTGGCGTCGTCGGAAACGATTATTCTGAAGCCGATCGCGGTATTCTCCTTTCGCGCAAAGTGGATCTTGCCGGCCTACAGACGGTTTCGGGTAAAACTTTTCACTGGGAAGGCACCTATGAACATAACCTCAACGAAGCTCAGACGCTAAAAACCGAATTAAATGTATTCGCGCATTTTAATCCGACCTTGCCGGAAAATTACCGAAATTCAGCTTATGTTTTTCTCGCGAATATCGATCCGACTTTGCAATTGCAGGTACTTTCGCAGGTTGAAAAACCGGTTTTCGTGGGAATGGATTCGATGAATTTCTGGATTAATTCAAAACAGGAAGAACTCACGGCGGTTTTAAAGAAGGTCGATATTGTGTTCATGAATGAAGCGGAAGTGAAGATGCTGACGCAGACTTCAAATACGACGCTTGCTATTAAAAAAGTTTCTGAAATGGGTCCCAAATTTGTAGTCATTAAAAAAGGCGAGTATGGCGCTACTTTATATTCGCCAAAACACGGATTTTACCAAGTACCTGCGCTTCCGATCGAAAATGTGGTTGATCCGACCGGCGCCGGTGACAGTTTTGCCGGTGGTTTTTTCGGTTCTTTGGCCGCTAGGACCGACTCAGCAAAAGTACCGGAATGGAACGATTTGAAAGCTTCAACCCTTGCGGGTACGGTCCTATCGAGCCAGACCATTCAGGACTTTAGTGTGAAGGCATTGCTCAAAGTTGATAGAAATGTTTTTGAAGTGCATTTATCTCAGTTGAAGCAAATGATCTATTAGGTCTTCAACCCAGACCTTGGTGCATAGCCAGAAGCTATAAACCGTTAAAAATACTCAAGATTTCTGTCGGGCCCCTGTTAAGTATTGGGCCTGTAAAACCGATATTTCTTATATGGTTGGCCCTAAAAAGAAAACTCCTGCTGAGGAATTAATTGAATCATTGCTGAATGATATGGGCGAAAAACCGTCTTCGCGAAGCAACGAGAATGCTAGTCCCGCCGCAGACAATTCCGCACATAATGATGACCCGCTTGGTGGCCTTGTGTTACGTGAAGACAACGGCGACAAGGGTTTTGTACTTACGAATGATGACACTGATCAGTACGATGCCAATACAAAAAGTGAATTTGAAAATACTCACATTGATAAAGATGATGCCAGAACAATTATAAATTTTTCCCTCGAAGACAGTGAAGCAAATAATAATCTGGCAAAGGCAATGGGAGCATTAGCGGCCGAAGACGCCATTAACAAGCAACATCAGAAGCCGGTCGAAACGACGTTGGCAATCGAGCCAGAACGGGTGCTAGCTCCGGCACACCCTCATCCACCAGACAGACCAACTTCGATTGATACCAAAGTCCGAAATGAAAACATCAAAACCAAAGTTGTTGATGTTCCTGTGTCGCACCTGATTCCAGTTAAATCGACAGGCGACTTCGAAAAGACTGTTGCTGTTGCCGGCTATCAAGGCCGTTCGAACTCAGACTACGATGACAAAGTTAAAATTTCTGTTGGACAAAACCGGGTTTCCACAGGCTATCAGGCCTGGAATAGCGGCGGTTCTGCCGATTCCAATCTGGGCCAGGCCGAGAACCTCAGAATTGCCCAGGAAAAGATCATGGAGCTGGAACAGGAAAACGACAAGTTCCGTCTACAGAATGAAGAGTTGATGGCGGCATCTGAAATCATTAAAGAGCGTTCAGACCTTCTTTCGGCTCAGTTAAATGAATATAAGAATGACCGCGAAGGTCTTGCTGAGTCTTTCAAAAATGAAATCGTGCTTTTAAAAAATCATCTGGCACGAAAGGAATCCGAACTTCAACGGGCGCATATCAAAACCGAAGAGTTGGATTCTCGGCTTAAGTTCGACATGAAAAAAATCCGGATCCGAGAACGCGAGCTTGAAAACCGTCTTGAGCTGATCCGCGCCGAGAAAAATGCTGTCGTAAAAAACAAGGACGAACAAATTCTGGATTTGCGCCGAAAAATGGATGTGCTCCAGATGGAAGTTGAGAGCTACCGCCAAAAATGTGTTGAACTCAATAAATCAGTTGAATCGAGTCAGGAATCATTCAAGCGAACGACACGCGCCTTGCGGCTTGCTATGGCCAATCTTGAGCTGCAGGAAGAAAACAAAGCGCCGCTGAAAAAAGTTGATTAGTTATGTCTGAAATCACTTCGCCGCCTCCAACCAAAAAAATTAAACTCGTCATCAGTGACTTGCATCTCGGTAAAGGCCGCCAGCTCGAGAACGGCAGTCTTAACTCCCTAGAAGAGTTTTATTACGCGGAAAAGCTGGTTGAATTCGTTCAGTATTATTCGACCGGTGCCTTTCGCGACTACAGTGTTGAAATCATTATCAACGGCGATTTTCTCAATTTTATTTCAGTTGATTACAAGGGCCATTTTCTGACGGTCGTAACCGAATCCATCGCGCTTGAGATGCTTAAGTCCGTCATTCGCGGGCACACTCAGGTATTTAAGGCCATGGGGGACTTTCTGTCGCAGCCGAACCGCAAAATCACTTACATTATCGGAAATCACGATCAGGCGATGATGTTTCAGGCCTGCCGAGATCATCTTGATCAGATCATCGGGTATCCTCTTCAGTATAAAAATATTATCTATTACTTTGATGGCGTGCATATCGAACATGGCCACATGCATGAGGCCGCCAACAGGATGGATCCGAAAAAGTTTTTCCTGAAACAGGGGCTACCGGAGCCAATTCTGAATTTACCTTTCGGCTCGCATTTTTTTATTGAATTGGTTCTGAAAATTAAAGAAAAATATCCGCATGTCGACAAAATACGACCCTTCGGGATGATGATCCGATGGACGCTTTTCAACGAGCCGTGGCTCACGATAAAGGCCTTTGGCGAACTTTTTAAATACATTCATAAAATCATGTTTGCTTCTGAGGTGAGATTTCGCTGGACGATAAAGAAACTTGCCAAAATATTTTTTGAAAGCGCCATTTTTCCAGACTTGAGCTCTGCCGCAAAAAGAATTCTGGGTGATCCGCGCGTGCACACAGTTATTTTCGGGCATACCCATGTTTATGAGTACCGGCAATGGGGAACTCAAAAAGAATATTTTAACACCGGAACATGGACTGAGCTTACTTCGCTGGACGTGGTTTCGCTGGGTAAAATTACAAAACTGACGTATGTACTTTTAGATTATGTTGACCAGGATTCTAGACCAAGGGGTAGGCTGAAAGAGTGGAAAGGTTTCCACAGAATTGAAGAAGATGTTGCAGTTGCGTAGAGATATCTTACTTGTATCAGAAATATTATTCAGACATAATTGTCCTGTGGATAAACTATATGTCCGATAATACGAACAATACAAATCCGGCAGACAAAACCAATGTCATCTCTACTGAGACGTTCAAAGGAAAGCTTAAAGCAGCCGGCGATGCACCGCCGGCAGTTGTCGTGTTGGTTGGGCCTGCGGGCTACATCGGAAAGCAATGGTTGATTACAAAAAGTGATATGACTATCGGGCGCTCGGTGGAAACTGAGCTGTATATTTCGGATGCGTCGCTTAGCCGGTCGCACGCTAAATTTGAAGTAACGAGTAATGACATTTTTATTATTGATCTCGATTCAACGAATAAAACGATTGTTAACGGTGTTGCAATTGCTCCAATGACCAAAAAAAAACTATCGAACAATGACCAGATTAAAACCGGGAACGTAATTTTTAAATATCTTGAAAAAGGCAATCTTGAGTCTATTTCAAATCAACAGGTTTTTGAAAAGGCGTCGAAGGACGCGCTTACCGGAGCTTTCAGCAAGGGTGCGCTCTTGGAAAAGGGCCCTGAGTCGGTCAAACGGGCGGATGTTCTGACCGAACCGCTGTCGGTCATTACTTTCGATATCGATCATTTTAAAAAAATAAATGACAATTTCGGCCATCCGGGCGGAGATTACGTACTAAAAGAACTCGGCCAGATTATTCAAAGTAAGCTTGTACGTTCAAACGATTATTTTGCACGATTCGGCGGCGAGGAATTTGTAATTATACTGCAGGCTACGCCGATCAAGACCGCACACGAAGTTGCTGAAAGAATAAGGCAAACGGTCGAGATGCATCGGTTCTCTTTCGAGGGAAAAAGCATCCGCGTGACGATTTCAATCGGAGTTTCAACAAAAGTTCTGACCGACACATGGGAAAAAATGTATAACCGTGCTGATCAGGCTCTCTACCAAAGTAAGCAGTCAGGACGTAATAAAGTTACCGTTGCGGCATGAAAAATATTTTGAAGGAATTGGTTCAAGTTGAAAGGTACAACACGTATCGAATTCTTCAGAAGGTCATCAATACCAATACTGAAATCCACATTAAAATTGCCGAGAAAAACAGAATCATCAAAGCCACGCTTAAAAAAATCGGTGAACGAAAGCATTTCTACGTCGTTGCTCCTGTTGATGCTTTTTATGATACGCCTGAGATCACGGCAAAAATTATCTTTAATGGTAAGCTCTATTTTCTCAAAACCGAACTTAAGAAGTTTCAGGGCGGCGTGTACTTTGAAAACTACGAGAATATGTTCGAACTGGTCCGACGAAAAAATCCGCGGTTTCAGATCCCGGAGCAATGGCCGCAATCAGCGCAGATTCAATCGACCGACACAACCATCATTCAGCCGAAAAAAGTAACCTTCATCGAGCTTTCGAACCTATTGAAATCTGTTGCAACGATTACCGAGATGTCAAAATCGGGCATGAAGATGAATATTGCCGCAGAACTGCCTCGTTACGACAAAAATCAGATTATCAATATCCGGTTTAAAATTTTTCGACGCGCCGAAATTCAAATACTCGGCAAAATTATTCACCTTCAGAAAAATGTTGTGGCCGGCCCTACAATTGGCGTCCAATTTTTGGACGAGACAATTCTTATAAAAAATAAAATCCAGAATGTCTGTGATGACCTTGCATTCTTCTACACCGCGCTCGGCGACCGATAAGTAAACGTTATATAAACAATTAGAAAATCTATAAAAACTAAATAAAATCGTATAGTTAGTGCATTTTGACCATTGTATTCGGGCATCTATATTGCTACAAATTAACTCAAGGGGATGAAATGAAACTGGATGGAGGACCAGCTCACTCACCATGAAAAAAAGTTAAAAAATTAACCGAAATAGACAGGGGGGCTGTCAAAATGAAAAAAGAAGTCGATCAAAATCTGAAAACAGATATGCAACTGATCGAAGAAGTTCGTCTAGGACAACGTGCTTCTTACTCAGAACTCGTGAAACGGCATCAGAGAGGACTACTTCGATTGAGCATGAGGTTTATGAAGGATATGGATGTTGCCCAGGATGTTGTTCAGGACGCTTTCATAAAGGCTTATGAAAAACTGAATCTCTTCGAAGGCCGGTCAAGTTTTAAGAGCTGGATTTATCAAATCGCCGTCAATACGGCCCGTAACAAACTCAGGGAAAACAGGTACGATTTCTCTAATATAGATGACGTACACCTCAGTGTTTCAGCAACAGCTGAAAGCGGGTTGATCCATCGGGCAGTCAGTGAAATCATCCAGAGCGAAGTCGACCGGTTACCGTTTAAGCAGAAAACTGCTCTGGTATTAAGAGTCTACGAAGATATGAGCTTCGCTGAAATTGCTGAAGTTATGGAATGTCCTTACGACACAGCCAAAGCCAACTATCGCCATGCGCTTTTGAAATTGAAGGAAACTTTTGAGCTGCGGTCTGAATTACGAAAATGGACTGAGGATGTAGGCGGATTTTTTATGGAACTTAATACAAAATTTGTGGAGGCAGAATGAAAAAAACAGATTCTATGAAGGAAGCCATGTTGGTTAACAAACTCAAGGCGGAAGACGCCGTTGAGCTGCCCATGGACGAACAGTTTTTTGACAATTTACATAATAAGATTATGGCTGCAGTTGCAAAAACCGAAATCAAGCCAGTTAAAAAATGGGAAAAGACCTGGATCTTTCTCGAAAAAAAGACGCTCAATCAACGCGCCAAACTTAAAAAGGCAGTTAAGCTTGCCATTACCGCAACTTCAATTACGCTCGGCGCAGGAATTCTGAATTACAGTTTTGATGCCGGTGCGCAGTCGGCCTTTGCTAAGAGTAACCAGAATAAAAGCTCAATTGTTTCAGAAGCGAAGAAGAATCCCATCGAATGGTCAGAACTTGTTATCAATTATCAGAATGAAAATGATTTTTATGCTGAGGTATTGAGCCAACGTGGCCCTGAGACTATCGTCGAGATCGACAAAGCTATTGCCCAATCCCTGTAAATTTCAATCACTCGGAAATGGACGTCCGGGTATGTCTGATGCATAATAAATCGAAATGCGTAAATCCTTGATCCTGCTGCTTATTTTAAGTTTCTCAATTCATTCGTTTTCTTCGAATAATGAAGCCGAAATTAAGAAAACTCATCTCGAAGATATTTTTATCTGGAAAATGAGTGATGAACTGAAACTATCTGTGCAGGAAGAACGACAATTCACCGACATCAACAAACAATTGAATCGAAAAAAATCTGCAATTAACCGTAAAATCCAGAGCTCCGTTCAGAGTCTATCGGAAGCTGACTCTGATGCCGCTCTCAAGAAGCACAAGAAGTTGATCCAAGAGTACAATGACCTTTCGGTTTCTGAATTCGAATCACTTAAAAAGCTGCTCGGAACGAAGAAGTTTATCAGCTATCTGAAACTGAAAAATGAGCTGAATTCCAAGGTAAAATCAATTTTGATCGGCGAAAAATCCAATGCGCGGGACGAATCGAAAACAAAAAATCTGCCACCGCCAAAGGTCATAGTCGAAACAAAGTAAGTCCGAGGCATAACCAAGATAAAGGTCTTGAAAAGTCTGCTTACCAAGCGAATTCAGGCCTTGAAATATAGGTTTATGGGCTAACATAATCTTACATGAG
>JANOJH010000285.1:0-2968 GCA_031408135.1 Bdellovibrio sp.
TTTATTTTCGGAGGCAGACGTGCGGATACAGTTCCACTGGTGTTTCAGACAAAAGACTGGGCCAGCGGCGTGTACTACGCAGCAACAGTGGGCTCTGAAACCACAGCTGCGGCAACCGGTGCAATCGGGGTTGTCAGGCGCGATCCAATGGCCATGCTGCCTTTCTGCGGTTACAACATCGGAGATTATTTCAAACACTGGCTGAAAATGCCGAACCGAACCGCCAAAAGCCCCGAAATTTTCATCGTAAACTGGTTCCGTAAGGGTACAGATGGCAAATTTATGTGGCCGGGCTACGGCCAGAATATGCGGGTACTGAAATGGGTGTTCGGACGAGTGGATGGCACGGCCAACGCCACAGATACACTTTTGGGCTACATGCCTGAATACAGCGACATCGACTGGAACGGCTTGGATTTTTCCAAAGATCAATTTAACAAAGTGATGAGTATTGATTCTGAAAAGTGGAAATTTGAGATGCAGTCGCACAAGAAATTTTTCTTAACTCTTGAACGATCGTTGCCGAATGAGTTTCTGCGGATTCAGGAAAACAATTATTCGAAATTACTGAAGACCCCTGAGCTGCACGCTTAATGCATGTCTTCTTTTTTCTTCTTTTTGTTTAAGGTGTCGTTCGGATTATCCGTCGGCACTCTGAAAATTTTAGGTTTTGAGGTATCAATCTCTTCATCGTCAGGGATTTCCAGCGCATCGAGTTCGTTTTTGGTTTCGATTAATAATTTACTTTCGTCTTCAACGCCGAGAAGTTTATTGGCGGCGGCTTCCAGCTCGGTATTGGTGCTGGAATACTGCAGCCAGAGTTGCAGGCCCTCAAAAGGATATTCCTGCCAGGCAAAGGGCATCTCGTGCTCTTCTTCTTTTTCAAAATAATCGACCATTAAACTTGCAATGGCATCTACTGCAATCGTGATTTTCTGAACGGTATCCTGCTTTTCGGCAGAATGATCAACGGAGACCTCAAAATTCTGGAATCTCAGCTCACCTTTGGAGTTTATGCCAATACGCATCAAAACCTCGGTTGGATAGATCCGGCCTTCGACTTTCAGGGTTTTATGGGCCAGATGTGCGCTGAAACTTTCTTCAAAAACAGTTTTGATCTGTTTAGCCAACTCGGCTGGGATCGCCGTCCATTTTTTCGATTCTTTTTTTCGCGGATTCATTCTTAATTCCTTGGTTCATGTTGACTGAAAATCGAGATGTTTCTATAACTCACTCAATGAACGTAAATCAATCTATTCCAGATCTTAGTACACTCCGAGAACCCTTGCTACCTCAAATTAATCAGGATATCGGCAAAGGGCGCGGGGTCTATATTTCGACATATGGCTGCCAGATGAATGTTAACGATACCGAACGCATGTATTCGCTGCTGGAAATGGCCAATTTTTCTGTCGTTAAGGAACCGGAAGAAGCCTCTTTGATTATTATTAATGCGTGCTCGATCCGCGAAAAACCGGTTCATAAAGTTTACTCCGAAGTGGGACGTTACCGGAAATTGAAAGACAAAAACCCCGAGCTTAAAATCGGCGTCGGTGGATGTGTCGGCCAGCAGGAAAAAGAAAAACTGATTAAGAATCAGCCGATGATCGATTTTGTTTTCGGTACCGATAACATCGATACGCTGCCGAATCTGGTGGCCCAGACGTTTGAATCAAAAGAAAAAATTATCAACGCAAAATTCGAACACCGCGCACCTTATCACGTCGAAACTCTGGTGCGGAATCCCGGGGTATCAACTTTTGTTAATATCACGAAAGGCTGCGATAATTTCTGCACATTCTGCATCGTGCCCTACACACGTGGTCGCGAAAAATCGCGCCCGCTAAGTCATGTGATGATGGATATTCGTAACCTCGTTAATCGCGGGGTTAAGGAAGTCACTTTACTCGGGCAGAACGTCAATTCGTATGAGTCTGAAGACGGAAGCGATTTTGCGGATTTACTTAAAAAAGTTGCGACAGACACCGATGTGCAGCGGATTCGCTATACAACGTCGCATCCGAAAGACTTCAATGAAAAGCTGATGCACGTTATGGCTGACCATCAGGACAAAATCTGCGAATACGTGCATTTACCGGCCCAAAGCGGAAACTCCAGAATTTTAGACCGGATGAACCGCGGTTACACCCGCGAAGAGTACGTCGAAAAAATAAATCTGATGAAAAAGTATATTCCTAATCTTGTGCTTTCAACCGACATCATCGTGGGCTTTCCGGGTGAAACAGAAGTCGAATATGAAGACACCGTAAGTCTGGTTAAGGAAGTTGGGTTTGAAACAATGTTTGCCTTTATGTACTCTCCGCGCCCCTTTACAAAGGCTGCGGCTTTTACCGATCATTTGCCTGAAGAAGTGAAGAATCGTCGGCTGAATGCCCTGTTCGATTCTCACGAAAAGCAGGCTTTTGAATTGGCAAAAAAATATGACGGCCAGGTATTAAATGTGCTGGTTGAGCAAATCAATGTGCAGGGTAAGGCTCAGGGCCGCAGCACGCAGAACAAACTGGTTTATTTCATCGGAAGCGAAAGTCTGATCGGGAAAACCGTTCCGGTCCGGATCACTTTTGCATCGCCGAATGTCTTGCGCGGGGAATTGGTTCAATAATGAATTCTGAAAATTTAAAACCTCTAGTTAACTTTACGGCCGACATTTTATTTGCAAAACCGCAAGACGAAAACGTTAATTTCGAAGAGAAAGATCTTGTTGAATTGTTTCCTTACGGACTTTCGTTGGCAAATGATGCCAGCCGGCCATTTATGATTTTAAAAGATAAGCTTGGTGAGCTAACTTTACCGGTTCCGATTAATCAACTGGAGGCGGGCGTAACGCTGACTCAGTCGGCGCATGCACTTGAGCCTGTGACCACGCACCGGTTTAGCGAGAGGCTGCTCGAAAGCCTGGATATCAAACTTGAGCGTTGCGTGTTCGTTGAGATAAAAGGTGTTCACC
>JANOJH010000293.1:0-3508 GCA_031408135.1 Bdellovibrio sp.
GTTTGCCAGAATTTATTTTCTTTTTCCCGGGTTTTTAAGGCACCGCCCTGTTTTACCCTTTCACTCTCCAAAACAGGAAATTGGCGAAGAAGTTCATGAGCAATATGTCCTGCCACGACTCTGAAAAAGTTCTGTAAATCCTGCCAGCGTAAAGGCTGAACAGGCAAAAACCAGCATGAATCGTGCTAAAACACGTGCAACAGGAGTCATTCGATTAGATTTAGCAATGCCCAAGTCACGCCAAATCAATTTTACGGATTCTAGCTTAAAATTCATGTCTAACTTTTCTATAGGTGACAGATTCATGTATTTTCTGGCAAACCATAACTATGCCGATCCATGAAAATCTCGCAAATTATTTTAAGGCCGAAATCCGCAGGCGCGGAGAAGAAGACTTTGCTAAAGAGCTCGGCTTTATATCCAACGGTTCAGATACCCTGATTCAGGGCTTCGTTAGATCAACTCCGCCGCTAAAAGTGTCGCTAGCCGCAAATGCCATTTCCGATCCGGAAATGACGGCGAGTTGCTCTTGCCGGACAAGTTCCAAAGGCAGCACCTGCAAACACATCTGGACGATCCTCCTCGCAACTGATGCAAAATATCCGGACTTTCTGGATGTAAAGAAAACACTGACGATGGCATCAGGCTCAAGCGCTGCAAAAGCGGAATCTCCATATAAAGCAAAACAGGCAGATTTTAAAAAAGCGCAATACGAAAAACAAAAACAATGGGTCAAAGAAAAAAAGGCCGAGAAAAAACTGAAAGCCGAGCCTTCCCGTGAAAGGCTGCCCGTTGAAATTGAAAATGCCTTCGAATTTTTTACGCAGAACGGTTTTTCAATGGAATATACCCGCGATGAAGAAACTTTAAAATCTGCGATGAAAACGCTGGCCCGGATTTTTCATCCTGACAAAGGCGGCACCCACGAGGAAGCGGTTATTCTTAACAACCACTATGCGACGCTTACCCGATTTTTCGCAAAATAAAAAAGGTCCACTCGTATTCGAGCAGACCTCATGAAATTGTCTTTAACTTCTGAATTACTATTCTTCCAGGCGTGCCTGGTGTGGCATTTTTATCCCTTCAACTTTTCTGACAAGATCAATAAATTCCTGACGATATGCGTTTTTATCGCTACCTTTTGCATGTTTTGCGATTTCGATAACTTTCGAATACGAGCCGTCCTGAACATGTTCGGAACCTCGTAACAACATTCCAAAAAGGGCCACGGCTGAAGCAAATCTGAAAGAGTTAGTTGTGTTTTCAAAACTTGTTTCTTTTTGTAGAAGTGGAAACTCAAGCTTCGCGCTGACATTACCATCCGGTTTTTTGTATCGGATTTTCATTGTCAGCAATTCGTTGCTATTATTGTCTGCAATTGCAGGTATCGGCTTTTTGTATTCATCACTCTGATATTTCAACGCATCAACTTTGCTGTTGCCTGCACTATTACCGGCCGGAACGATTTCGTAAAGTGCTGTAACCGTATGGCCCGCACCGATGTCACCCGCATCTTTTGCGTCGTTATTAAAATCTTCGTTTTTCAAAACTCGGTTTTCGTAACCGACCAAGCGGTAAGATTTAACGAACTTCGGGTTGAATTCAACCTGGATTTTGACGTCTTTCGCGATGGTCACAAGTGTACCTGACAGTTGCTCAACCATCACTTTGCGAGCTTCTAACTGGCTGTCGATGTAGGCGTAGTTGCCATTGCCTTTGTTACTTAAGGTTTCCATCATTCCGTCTTTAAGATTACCCATGCCGAAACCTAAAACTGAAAGATAAATATTCTTTTTGCCATTGCGTTCAACAATATCAACAAGGCTTTCGCGGCTGGTAGTTCCGACGTTGAAGTCGCCATCTGTTGCCAGGATTACGCGGTTAACCCCGCCTTTAATGAAGTTGTCACTTGCGATTTTATACGCAAGTTCGATTCCGGCACCGCCATTGGTTGAGCCGCCGGCATGAAGATTGTCCAGCGCGCGCAGGATCTGCATTTTGTTGTCTCCCGTGGTCGGGCTTAAAACCATACCGGCCGCTCCGGCATATACGATGATTGAAATTTTGTCGTTTTCACCGAGTTTATCCACCAGCATTCCCAGTGCGGACTTCACAAGCGGCAATCGCTTTGGTCCGTTCATCGAGCCCGACACATCCACTAAAAAAACCAGATTCGATGCCGGACGTTTATTGATTTGAATTTCTTTACCTTTTATTCCGATGCGCACGATGCGATGTTTTTTATTCCATAACGCCGGCGCCACTTCCATATTCACGGCAAAAGCACCTGAATCCGGTTGGGCATAATCGTAGTCAAAGTAATTAATCATTTCTTCAATACGAACCACTTCTTTGTTTGGTGTGCTGCCTTGCTGAATCATTCGTCGCACATTTGAATAGGAAGCTGTATCCACATCAATTGAAAACGTAGAAAGTGGATCTGTCAGACTTTGGTGAAATGTGTTTTCGGTAATGCGGTCGTAGCTTTCGTTCGCAGGTGCAACCACATTTGGAATCGGCCGCGCCAGCATTTCTCTCGGAGCATAATAATAATTGGAATCTTTGCTTTTTTGGACCATTGCGCCCGCAGCTCCCAGGCCTGCAACAGAAGATTTCGATTCAACACTGCCCGCAAGCATAGCCGACGGTTGTGCAACTGCGTAGCCGGTTTCATCCAGTGCAATTCTCTGTTCAACAGGTTGATTTCGTTTTTTTGGCCTGACGGGTTGATTTTTATCGAGTTCGTAATTGCTGTAGAGCGAATCCTCTGCCTTTGGTGCCGCAGGCTCTAACTGCTTTTCGGGTTCAGCAATAGTTAAAACCTCTGTTGCGGTTTCTTTACGCGAGTTCAGAAAACTGCACGATGCCAGATTTGCAGTTAAGCTCAGAGCGACTAGGTACTTGATATTTTTGTTCACGCGATCTCCTTTGTTTTGGGTTACAAAGAGACCACGTTTGGTGATGCGCTTTATTAAAACTATTTTTTAGTGCTTCACTCTGAGACGATAGTAACAATAGCCTCGAATTGAAGTGGTTTTAAAGCTTCGCGGATAAATTTAACATCTGACCAATTCTGGGATTCGAAGCTTTGTTTTACACAACCTCGGATTTCATCCGTAATTATGCCGGCGTTCAATGGATCTGTAATCTGAATCTTTAACGGTCTGGATTTCTGCATATTCCAGTAAAGCTTAAACTTCAGATTATAACGGACATACTTTGAAAGATTCTCTGAAAAACATTTCTTCAGATCTCGGGTGAGATTCATGTTGATTTCCACATCAGCAGGTTCGGATTCAGTCGGAAGAAACTGGCTTAAAGAAACATCCAGTTCAAGCGGCATTTCTTGCAATCGACCTCTGGCCTGCGCAGGCGCAGGTGCCGCGGGTGCAGGCGCTTCGTCTTTAGCCATTCGCGCTGCCACCATCGGTCGAACCCCGGCATTTGCAGTTCTACTTTTTGATGCAGATCCGTAATCAGACGCGGCACTCAGTCCGGCGCTGACACC
>JANOJH010000301.1:0-2157 GCA_031408135.1 Bdellovibrio sp.
AGCAGACCTTAGCAGGTGATTTGTAGCTAATAACGATTTAAAAAATAAAATAAGCCGTAGGTCTAGAATGAGTCCAGATTTAAGCTGCGCAGTCTTTGTTGCTACTCTAGACGTCGAGCTGTTTGATATTCTTTTTATGAATGAAATTCGAAAAATTTGCAGCACGTGACGACAACTCGAGTATTTCAAAATTGGCTGTTTTTGCCCTGCTCGCATTTATTGCGTTTACCCTTGCTGATCTGACAATAATATATTTTCGCGACCGCATGATTCCCGATCAGGCTCCACCGAAAAAAATCGTCATATCAAAGCCACAGGGGTTTATCGATCGTAGTCAGTTTTCGGTGATTACAAATCGAAATTTATTTTCAGCCAGTGGCATTATCCCCGATCCTATTAATCTTTCTAAATCACGTCCGGGTAAAACAGACAACGATCCTGTGCCTTCAAAACTTCCAATTAATGTTATCGGTACATTGGTGCATTCGAATCCGGCCAAGTCGCTGGCCGCACTCGAAATAAAAAGTAAAAATCTTTCGGGCTCTTATTCAACCGGTGCCGATCTTGAAGGCCTGGCAACAATCGAAAAAATTGAACGTAACATGGTCTTTATTCGCAACAGTGCCTCAGGCGTACTCGAATATCTTGAACTCAGTAAGGGCGGCACGAAAGTGGCGTTCGGTGCCTCAAGGCCTGAAATTACAAAGCCCGGTAAAGAAGTTCAGAGTGTAGGAAATAATACATTTGCGATCAAGCGCTCTGATTTACTGAAGTACACGAACGATCTTTCAAGTGTACTTATGCAGGCGCGAGCGGTTCCAAACCGTGATCCTAACACAGGCGAGATTAACGGCTTCCGAGTTCTCGACATGCAACCCGGCAGTATCTACGAGCAATTGGGTCTGCAGAGAATGGATGTTATCAAGGGCGTGAACGGCGAACCGGTCGATAGCGTTCAAAAGGCAATGGAAATGTACAATACCCTGAAAAACGGAACTCAGGTAAAAATGCAAATTGAGCGCAGCGGAAAAACAGAAACTTTTACTTACGATGTTAAGTAGTCGAAAGACAAAAAAAGGGGTTTAGGAATGACCTTTCAAAGACGGATTTTTTCAACGGTTATGGCAACATCATTGTTGTTTGCCCTGACTTCTAATGCGCAATTTGATGAACTACCACCTCCGCCTGAAGATCTTGGTTCGATTGATACTGCAGCACCACCGCCGGGAGTTGGCGGCCCTTCGCGAAACGAGACCGTTATCGGTCCTACCAAGGGCGGTAAAGCCGGCATTCTCAATAGCGGCCAAAAAGGCAAGTTTGCAAGAGCTAATCCCGAAGATATTACCTCAGAAAATTTTCCGGAAACTATTGAATCCTTCGACTTTCCGAATGTTGAAATTACCGATGTTATTAAAGCCATCAGCGAGCTCACCGGCAAGAACTTCATCATCGACTCTACTGTGCGCGGTAAAATTACAATTTTAGCACCGAGTAAGATTACGGTTTCTGAGGCGTATAAGGCGTTTCTTTCTGCACTTGCAATCAATGGTTTTACAGTAGTTCCAAGTGGCGGCTTTTTGAAAATCCGGAATGCCAGGTCTGCGCAACGTGATAACATTGATACCTATTCAGGCACCTATTATCCGAACTCAGATCAGATGATCACAAAAATCATTCACTTAAAGCACATCACGGCCGACACTGTTCAGAAAGATTTACGTCTTCTGACTTCCAGTTATGGTGAAATGTCGGCTTTCGGTCAGACGAATTCACTTATTATCTCGGATTTCGGCGCGAACATTGACCGTGTCATGAAGATTATCAATCAGCTGGATGTTCCGGGTTTCGAGGACCAGCTTGAAGTTGTCGGAATTAAATACGCAAAAGCAAAAGATATCGCAGAGTTGATAGATAAAATTGTAAACAAGGGGCAGAAATCACAGGCGGCAGCGCCCGGTGGATTTGCGTCCGGCGTTCCCCGATTTGGAGCCACACCCACCGCAACGACTTCAAAAACCGGTGCCAGCTACTTTTTAGTTTTTCCTGAAGAGCGAACACAATCTTTAGTTATTGTCGGTAATAAGCAAGGCATTGCCCGGGTTAAAAAATTAATTGCGCAACTGGATTTCAAAGTAAAGCTTGAGGACTCCGGCGGTG
>JANOJH010000306.1:0-1967 GCA_031408135.1 Bdellovibrio sp.
TGCCCGTAAAAAAGACCTGAAGGCCACAGAACAAATTTTATTTGATATCAACTCATTAGCGCAGGGAAAAGATTTTTACAGCGCAAGCTATACGATGAGTCCGGATCATAATATTGCTGCATTCGCATTTGATACTACTGGCCGCAGATTTTATAATGTTAAATTCAAAGATTTTAAAACCGGAAAATTTCTGAAGGATGAGATTCAAGACGTTACCGGCAATGTGGCCTGGGCAGTTGACAACCGCACGATTTTTTACGTTAAACAGGACCCTGAAACGCTGCGCTGGTTTCAGGTTTTCCGATACAACCTCGATTCGCATAAAGCCGATCTGGTGTATGAAGAAAAACAGGATACTTTTGAAACTTCAGTCAGCACTTCGCTCGCCGAGAAACATATTTTCATCCATAACACCAGTACTCTATCAAGCGAAGTCCTCATAATTCCGGCGGAGCTTCCGGCTAGCGAGCCGGTACTACTTTTCGCGCGCGAGAAAAATCACGAGTTCCGTGTTACGGAAGATGATAAATATTTTTATATTCTAACTAATAAAGATGCGAAGGATTTTAAAATTCTCCGCACGCCGTTTACAAAGCCATCGCTCACTACTGCCGAGGAATGGCTGCCGCACCGAGCGGGCACGCACATTGATACTTTTATCGTCTTCAAGGATTATGTCACGCTCGCCTCTCGCGAAAACGGCCTCACGCAAATTGAAGTCATGGATAAGAAAACCAAAACCGTTTCAAAACTCAGTTTCGAGGATTCTGCATTTAGTGTTGAGTTCGGTGCAAATGCAGAATACGGAGCTGAAAGCGTGAGATACGTTTATAACTCGCTGAGAAGCCCGCCAACTGTGTTTGACTACGGCTTTACGACGAAACAGTCGACTTTACGCAAAACCAAGGAAGTTCCAACATACAATGCCGAAAATTACCGCTCAGAACGCATCTTCGCTACGGCACGCGATGGCCGCAAGGTTCCAATTTCGATTCTCATGCATAAAGATACCAAACTAAACGGAAGCTCTGCCCTTTTGATCTACGGTTACGGTTCGTATGGCTCAACGACCGACCCGTGGTTCAACCCGACTGTGTTTAGCTTAATTGACCGTGGCTACGTGTTTGCCATTGCCCACATTCGCGGGGGCGGCGAAATGGGCCGCTACTGGACAGATGAAGGCCGCATCCTGAATAAGAAAAATACTTTTTTTGATTTTATCGACAGTACCGAACATCTGATAAATCAGAAATATGCGAATCCGAAAAAAGTTTTTGCAATGGGCGGCAGCGCCGGCGGCCTTTTGATGGGGGCGATCGCGAATTACCGCCCGGATCTTTATAAAGGAATTATTGCGCAGGTGCCTTTTGTGGATGTTGTCACAACAATGCTCGATCACACAATTCCGCTGACAACCGCAGAATATGACGAATGGGGCAACCCGAACGAAAAAAAATATTATGACTATATGAAAAGTTACTCACCTTACGACAACGTAACTAAGCAGGCCTATCCGAATATTCTGATCACAACCGGTTTGCACGACTCTCAGGTGCAGTACTGGGAACCCGCTAAATGGACCGCGCGCCTGCGATCAAAAAACACGGCCAACAGTTTTATTTTCCTCAAAACTGATATGCAATCCGGTCACGGCGGAAAAACCGGCAGATTCGACCAATTAAAAGACGATGCCCTAGAATACGCCTTCATCCTAGAAATGGAAAATAAGTAAATGTACGCCGTACCTAATCCCCCCGGGGGATTAGGTACGGCGTACATTATTCATTATTTCGCAATTCCGAGATTACAACTGTGTAAGAGCAACCCAGCAGCAGAATGTTCCGGTAATTACTATTTTGATTAGCCCCGGTTTGGCGGCGCGAATGGGCGTCGAACTTATATGTGGCTTTTATAGATCAAAGTTCCGGACTTTGTTCGGCGTTCTGCAGCCGTTACCAAACCCGGAC
>JANOJH010000362.1:0-2215 GCA_031408135.1 Bdellovibrio sp.
ATGATTTTACACACCGGTAAACCCGATGTAATTATTGGTCATTCCCTTGGTGGGTTTTCATCTCTCTATACGGTGCATAGAAACCCTTCATTGTCACCCGATAAATTAGTAGTGATGGCAGCACCGGGAGAAGCAGTTGAATTTTTTGAATTTTATAAAACTTCGTTGGGTCTTTCACAACGCAGCATGGATCTTATCATCGAACGTTTCAAAAAGTTCTTCAATCATGGCCCTGAGTATTTCTCTGGTTCTAAATTCGCTTCTACTATCACTATTCCTGGTCTTATCATTCACGATGAAGATGATGAAGAAACTTCCGTGGAACACTCAAAGCGCGTTCATTCGAAATGGATCAACTCAAGGTTACACATAACCAAAGGCTTTGGACACAATCTGAAATCGACAGAGGTTGTAAAAGAAGCTGTGCAATTTATAGAATCTACAACGGCATATTCAACTTCGCGCAACCCGACTTCGTCCTTTCATAATTTATGAGGAAAATTCTTTATCCTAAAGATTTGCTCTGGTCCCATCTTTATCACTAAGTTGTGTCTAAATGCAAAGTTCGGTGATGAAATCAGTTTGGTTAATTTTGTTTTTGTTAATTCTGGTGACGGGTTGTAATGAAAACGACTTTACCGCAACCAATTGCTCTGCTTGCTTAAAAAAACTCATTCGCCAGGAAGATCCCATAGAAGTCTGGCGTTATCAATTGGACGGAAAGGCTGTTTATCTTTTGATTCCAGATTGTTGCGATCAATTTATAAAGCTATTCGATAGCAATTATTTACTGATATGCAGTCCAAGCGGTGGGTTTTCCGGTCATGGCGATGGTCTGTGCCCCGATTTCTATCAAAATTCTACTGACAAGGAGTTAATTTGGAAGCGATAGGCTTTAAATCCCAAGACCCATTAGCAATCTAATTTAAATTCCAACCTAACCTTGTGAAGATGTGTCTAACAAAAACCGAATATGTGATGAAAGACATTGGACTATCATCAAACCAAACTGACGCAAAATGAAAACAACAATATTTATTCTTTGTGTGCTGATGTTTGCCTGCAAAGAAGAACTAGTTACAAAAAATTGCGGAACATCAGCTACCGTGAGAGATCTAACCGGACTGGACGGTTGCGGATATGTTTTTGAATTGAATGATGGCACTCGTCTCATACCTGTTTGGGATATTGGATATTGCGGCACACCACCACTCCCTAAAGAAGTCACAGAAGATCCACTGTACAATTTTCAATTCACGGAAGGCAAGAAGGTAATTATCGGATATGAAGAGCGACCCAAGAATGCAACTACGTGCATGGCCGGAAGGCCTGTAAAGATTACCTGTTTAGAAGAACCAGATTTGGAAGTAAAATAAAGACCAGGAATTTTTCAATTATACCTCTCGTGCAAGCGGCCTTGTCAAACAAGTTGGTCCTCCTCCTCCTTTCACGCTGATTTCATTTCCTTCGTATTCAAATACTTTACATCCTGCTTTTTCCAAAGCTGCTTTTGTTTTAGGATTTCCAGCTACCATAATACAAGTTCTCGGAGCAATGGCTAGAACGTTGCATCCCATGCTGTCAAATTCTTCTTCGGGCACTTCTACTAATTCGTAGCCACGATTTAATAATTCCTTTCGGAAGACAATTGGCATCAGCGGAGAATAAACCACAGCAAGATCACGATCAACAGGACTTAAAATTGACATCAGATGAAAAACATCGGATGGTCCTTTGTAATGCGGCAATGAAACCGTGATTACGTTAACTCCAATTGGATTCAAAAGTGTTTTCAATTGTTGAATGCCTTTTTCATTCGTGCGATAGGTGTGTCCCACAGCCAATGTCTTTTCATCCAGCCAGGCTACATCACCACCTTCTACAGTCCCCGGGGCTTCAATGCTTCCCAATATTTTAATGCCCTTCCTGGAAAAAGCCTTTCGCTCGGCTTCGGGCTCGTTTGCACGTGTGGGTTTGCCCATGTTGCAGATGATCATTCCGTGGTCTGTTGCAATAGCAGCATCGCGGCAATACACAGAGTCAATTGAAACAGAATTGTCTAATGGAAAGTAGTTCAGCTCTGAACCGTTGTTTGTCAGCAAGTCTTCAAATTTTTTATATTCCTGTTTTGCTTTTTGCAGATCCGGCTTACTTAGAAAGTTTAATGCTTTCCACTCTTTGTCAATAGTTGCATCATCGATGAAAGCATCGCTTA
>JANOJH010000844.1:0-1325 GCA_031408135.1 Bdellovibrio sp.
CAGTCAAAGTGAAAGAAGTACGTGCTGCCAGTGAAAGTAAAAAGGGTTTCTATTCACCAGATGAGTTGCTAAAACAACATCCCATGGAGAAGTGAAGTAGTTTGCTAACATTAATAAGTTGATTCAATTAATTCTTTAAAGCGGTCTATGAAAAACTTAATACGTGCAAAGAACTTGATCCTGCTAATTGGTTTATTAACATGCAGTATTTATGTATGGTCACAAGCCAAAGAAAAACCGACAATAAAGAAAACTTTGGTGGTATTTGTAACGGGCGACCATGAATACAGTAGCGAAGCTACTATGCCACTACTTGCTGCCGAATTGGAGAAGAATTACGGTATGCGCACCATCGTACTTAAATCTTTTCCTGATCATACTTCGGAAGAAAACATTCCTGGCCTGGAGGTCTTGAAAGATGCTGACCTTGCCGTTTTTTTTCTGCGTTGGAGACGATTGCCTGCCGATCAATTGAAATTTATTGATGATTATTTAAAGTCGGGCAAGCCCATGATAGGGTTTCGCACTACCACACACTCCTTTAATTATCCAAAGGGTCATGACCTCGAAAAATGGAATGCATTTGGCGAGCGTGCCTTCGGTTCCCCTCCTGGTTGGGGTGGCCCGGCAAAACATACACACTATGGTCATGAAAGTAGCACCGATGTTTCTGTGAATACTGAGGCAGCAAAGCATCCGATATTGGAAGGCGTGGAAAAAAAATTTCACGCAAGTTCATGGCTTTACAAGGTCTTGCCTGATTATCCCGCCAAGGGCTCTACCTGTTTGCTCATGGGCAAAGCGGTGAATCCTAACAGTGCAACTGCCATTGATAACCCGGTAGCGTGGACGTGGCAAAACGCATCTGGAGGAAAAACTTTCTTCACCACTTTAGGTCATCCTGAAGATTTTCAGCAAGAAGCACTTCAACGCTTGTCAGTCAATGCTATTCATTGGGCAATGGGAATGAAAGTGCCTAAAAAATGGGCTGGTAAAATAGACATGAATGTGAAGTACCGTAAGCCTTAATTATTTTATAAAATGGATTTCTAGTTGAGAGCTTCTAAAATAGTTTGCTAACGAAATCAAAAAAAACTATTTTACTAAGCCCGGTAAGGGCGATATTTTGGTAGTAGTAGTAGTAGTCAATATAAATGAATTAATAAACAGCCCCAGCGGGGCGACATTTTTTTTTATGCCCAATACATATTCTCAAATTACAATTCATGCCGTATTTGCTGTGAAATACAGAGAGAATTTTATCATCAAAGAATGGCGTGATAAATTACACCAATATATTTCTGGGATTATAACTAACAAAGGGG
>JANOJH010000373.1:0-1124 GCA_031408135.1 Bdellovibrio sp.
TCTTCTTTTGGTGAGGATTTTGATGAACAATTTTTTGGCACTGATGGCATTAACAGATTGCGCCAATGGTTAACACAAAACCAGGCTAATCTTCCAAAAGCAAAAGCCGGAGTGCGAATTGGAGCGCCTTTTAAAAGACCGTCCAAAATAATTTGTGTAGGCCTTACTATACGAAGCACGCATTAGAATCAAAAATGCCGTTGCCACCAGAGCCCATAATTTTTTTTAAATCCACTTCGGCCTTAGTTGGACCAACCGACAACCTCATCATCCCCAAAAAAAGTACAAAGACCGACTGGGAAGTTGAACTCGCAGTAGTGATTGGAAAAAAGACTTCTTATGTAGAAGAAAAAGATTCGATGAACTACGTGGCAGGTTTTTGTCTGCATAACGATTACAGTGAGCGGGAATTTCAGCTAGAAAGAAATGGACAGTGGGTGAAGGGAAAAAGTTGTGACTCGTTCGCCCCAATGGGTCCTTATTTAGTTACAAAAGACGAAGTTGCCGACTTCAACAACCTGCACATGTGGCTCAAAGTCAATGGCAAGATGATGCAGGACAACAACACAGATGATATGATTTTTGAAGTTCCCTTTCTGGTCAGCTACATCAGTCAATTCATGACACTGCTTCCGGGAGACGTAATATCTACAGGCACTCCCGCAGGTGTTGGGCTAGGCTTTAATCCACCTATTTACTTGAAAGCTGGCGATGTGATTGAGTTGGGGATTGAAGGACTTGGTGAGCAGAGGCAGGTGGCAGTTGGGCATTAGAAGTTTGAAGTGTTTGAGTTGAGCTCTTAAAAAAAAGTAAGTTGACCTCCACCATCCAGCCTGCAACTTCCAACATCCAGCATCCAGCATCTAGAATCGATTCGCATCAACATTTTTGGAAATATAGTCCCATTCGCGACAGTTGGATTACGGAGGAGATGAAGGTCATTCAGCGCGATTTCTTACCTCAGCACCTTGCGCCACTGCTGCAAGAAAATCAAATCGATGGTTGTGTTTCTGTTCAGGCTGATCAGTCAGAAGAAGAAACTCAATTCTTACTTACACTAGCCGGACAAAATGATTTCATTAAAGGTACTGTTGGTTGGGTTGATTTGAAATCGAAGAAAATAA
>JANOJH010000377.1:0-3660 GCA_031408135.1 Bdellovibrio sp.
CCATAAACCATGAAAGAAAGTGATAAGTCTCTACCAAAGTCCGCCCTGAATCAAGCTCATAAATTATCAATATCTCCACTGTGGGAGTTACCAAACTGGTCTTGTAAACAAAATAGTTTTTACCTAACCTGAGGGTATTCCTAACCAGCGAAGGATGAATTATGAAGCGGATTTTTTTAATCAGTTTAATTTCCGGTTTTGCTTTTGGATGGTCAGGCTGCACCCATTTAGAAAATAAAAACTCAACTATCCGTAATATTTCCAGTGTGTCGGATTTTACTTCAGCATGGTCTTACGGCACAGGACCAAAACAGCCCGATAATGAGGGTTCTTACAAGTTTTTATTTGATGATGGGCTAGCATGAAGCGAAAGCCTTGGCCTCTGATCATTTTAACAATACTTCATTTTTTAGCACCAGTCGGAAATATTTTAATAAATTCATTTATATTAAAGGTCGACATCTCTACGTACTTTCGGGCGCTTTATCATTCATTTGGTCTGATGCCAATTTTAGTATTTCTTATTGCTCCCGTTCTGGGCGGAGTGCTGATCTATATTTGTAAAAAGTGGAGTTACTATCTGTATCTGGGTTTAATGGTTATTCCAGTTTTGTATAGTTACTTTTACTGGAAACAACAGCCCTCTATAGAGCGAGGCCTATTTGTGATTGCACTTTTTCTGATTAATATTTTAGTAGTAAGCTACTTTATGCTTCCACAAGTCAGGCAGGTTTACTTTAATTCTCGTTTGCGCTGGTGGGAAACAAAGCCCCGATTTGAGGTAGAGTTCAAGGCCGAACTGAATTTATCGGACCACAAAGCCAAATGTGACATTAAAAATATTTCTCAGGGTGGACTGTTTATCGAGACCGATATGCAATTGAATTCAAAAGACCGAATTCAGATTAATTTTATTTATAAAAACCAAAATTACGTATTCAGTGGTGATATTGTATACTCTAAAGTTTTAAATGGCCGAAATGGTTACGGAGTCAGTTTAATTGCAGCTCGAGATGAAAACAGAACGCTAAAAAAATTGATTCACTCTCTCAATGTTCAGGGCTTATTAATCAATAGCCGCGCCCCGACCGAACAGGATTCATTCTCGTACTGGGTTAAGCAGTTGTTCCATCACAAAAAAGGCCTGTTGCCCGACTCGAATTTAGCAACAAAGAAGTTGAACTAACACAGTTATCAGTGTGCTTAAAAATTAGTAGGCAGTAAAATAACCTCTTGGTGATACAAAAATGATTTATTAGAGGCTCAAACTTCTATCCTCTGCTGGTGGTCCAAATCGCACATTTTTTTAAAACTCACTATTTTTCTAAATAAATACAAGCACTTAGAAAATAACTAATCGAAAATGTTTCTTATTATATACAAATAATATTTTTTGTATATAATAAGAAACATATGAAAAGCTCAATAAATAAAACCCATGGACCGCAAAAAAAAGCTCTGCGTGAAATTGGAAGCAAACTTCGTGAATATCGTAAAAGAATGAAAATCAGTGCGGTGGCAGCGGCAGAAGCTTCTGAAATTTCACGCATTACGCTGTATCGTATCGAGCTTGGCGAAGCCTCAGTCAAAATGGGAGCCTACATCAACGTTATACATGCATTGGGATTAAAACTTGAACTGAGCAACGCGGCTTATGCGGCCAAAACTTTACAAAACAAAGCGGCTCCACAAATTCCAAAAAGCATCCGGATAGCAGACTATAGGCAACTTAAAAAATTGGCTTGGCAACTGAAAGGCACCAAAGAGCTCTCGGCGGAAGAGGCCCTTAACTTGTACGAAAGAAACTGGCGGCACGTTGACTTAAAAAATTTGGACAAAAAAGAAGAAAAATTAATTCGCACACTGCTGAATGCCTTCGGACGGGAGCGCTTGCTTGTTTAAACGCGACCACCACAAGCGTATTGCCGCAGTTCTTCAATCACTTAATTCAGAATTACTCACTGAGAATCAATGTTGGTTTGGCGGCGGGACGGCTATCGTGCTGGCTCGTAACGAATACCGAGAGTCCGCAGATATTGATTTTTTGGTTTCCGACCTATCCGGATATCAAAAACTAAGAAGTCTGTTAAAGACAAATGGAATTAAGGCCCTAACACGACCAGGTATGGCGCTTATCACCGTGCGAGATATCAGAGTAGACCAATACGGACTTCGCACCATGCTTAGGGATGGCATTACTGAAATAAAATTTGAAATCATTTTTGAAGGGCGTATAAAGCTAACACCGCCTTTACCACATAATTACATTTGCGGAGTTCCAACTTTAACAGACCTTGATATGGCTGCGGGTAAATTATTGGCCAACTCAGATCGCTGGAGTGATGATTCGGTTTTTAGCCGAGATTTAATTGATTTAGCGATGCTCAATTTATCAAAAATACAGATGAAAGAAGCCATCGAAAAAGCCGAATCTGCCTACGGCGATACAGTTAGGCGTGATTTGAAAAAAGCCATTCAACACTTAAGCGAGCGCAAGGGGCGTTTAGACGATTGTATGTCAGCCCTTAAGATCAATGAAATACCCAAGGCTTTGCTTTGGAGCAAGATTCGAATGCTGGGAAAGATTTAAAAAAAATCCGGCGAAACCGCCTAAGCACCTGAAACTAGAAATGTTTTTTTATTTCCCAGAAAAATTGGTAGCCTGGATCACAGGTTACCCGAATTGATTCAAGTACATAAAAAGATTGAACTATTTGAGTATGATAAGCAAGCAATTTCTGACTTGTATACTCAGCTCTACAATAAGGGCCTCTCATTGGCTGATATTTCAAAGCAGACGGGTAAAGCCAAATCAGTCATTCGCGACAATTTAGTCAAAGCCGGGGTTGAGCTGCGCGACAAGGTCGCTGTACCAATTTCAAAAATGAAAGCCGAAAAGGGAAAGACCAGTATTCGCCCACCTTATGGTTTTTGTTACTTTCAAGGTAACATTGTACCCGATCCAAAAGAGTATGAAAATCTCATGCTGATCTATCGGCTTTGGAAGTTGAACACGAACCCAAATAGAATTTCAGATACCTTGAATGCGAAAAAGATTCGACCCAGAGCCGCAAAACTTTGGAATCGGAACTGTATTGTGAATATTTTAACACGATTTGAACAAAAACAAATTGTCCTTAAAGGAGGCCAACTTGAACTTCGATAAACTAACAGACTTTGCAATCACGATTGTTTTAGCCTCTGCTTTAGTTGGCTTACAATTGGACCCCATTATCTTGTAGTTGATAGACAGTTGGATCTGCAGTCTTAGAGTTGAAGAGACATGAAAATGATTCATGTGAAATGGACTTGAGCCGCCTACGATCAAATAACGGGATATGAAGCTTAGAGTCGAATTGGCTCACCAGATATTGAGACTTCTGTACGAATAAGAAAAAGCTGGACATTTTTAATGTTTTCTACTAAAGTAGAAAAGAATGATTTATGAATTGAACATCTATAAACCACATGTCAGTAAAGCACCTTTTGAAAAATGGTTTTCATCGTTGAAGGATAAAAAGACAAAACAGATCATTCAGGCTCGCATAGACTGAGCAGTACTTGGAAACTTAGGAGACATCAAAGCCCTTGGTGAAGATGCGTTTGAATTTCGCATTGATTTTGGGCCTGGGTTTCGTGTTTATTTTTCGATTCAAGGGC
>JANOJH010000400.1:0-1297 GCA_031408135.1 Bdellovibrio sp.
CTTAGGTAAGGATAAAAAATTGGGTGCTCTAAAACTGCTCCTATTTTTTTTCGAGTAAGATGTGTTGGCTGTTCACCAAACCATGAAAAACTTCCAGAAGTGGGATTAACAACTCCCATCAGCATTCCCAGTGTTGTTGTCTTGCCGCTGCCATTAGGCCCCAACAAACCAAACACCTGGCCACGCTTTACCTCCATGTCAAGATTGTTGACTGCACAAAGCTTGCCGAAGGTTTTGGTTAGTTTGCTTATTGAAAGAACTGTCTCCATAATTTAAAATTCAAGATTCAAAGTTCAAGATTCGAGCACTATATAATTTTGGATCCTGAATTTTGAATTATAGCGACTAAACTTAATTATCGTCATTATCCTTCTTTTCTTTTTCCTTTTTATCATGCGACATAAAGTCCTTGATCTTACCACCAATATCTGTACTCTCATCAATTGTTTTGAAAAGTTCGGTGGCTTTATTGATGGCTATTTTACCAACAATATCCAGGACATACAAGTTGGCTGAGTCGCTTGCCAGTATAACCGTGCCCTTCACATCACCACTTTTTTCTTTAATATATACACCAAAGTTTTTACCCTGAAACCGACTGGTCACCATCTCTTCATACGACTCACCCTTATATCCACTAAGCAACTTCTTATAGTCTACATTACTAAATTTTTCTTTGGTTTTATCAATCATCAAAAACTTCATTTTCTCAATGTCTTTGATCAGCTCATCAAATTCCTTGCTTTCTGTTTGGTTAAGCATACGCAGGGTGTTCTTGTAAAAGAAAAGTGATAGGCCATCCTCAAAACGTTTATCCAAATCTTCAGTAGTTTTGGTTTGGGAGAACGTAAGTGTGCAGACGAAAGAAAGTAAGAATGTTATTGAAAGAAGTTTTTTCATAAGATTTCTCTACTGATACGTAAAAGATTAAAACAAGGATGAAGTTATCCTAACGATTTTGGAAAGATAGTGACTTATCTTTATCCAATAGAAAGTTTGTATCAATCAAGCCTTTCATTTCAATGACCACAACCTCATCAATTTCTTGGATCACCACAACATACCGGTTCTTTTTTCCGGTGGATTGAAGATAAAAAGTTACATCGTCACCTTGGTCACGGATAGAGGCCAGTTCTTCAAATGAATCTTTCTTTAACAATTTCTTAAATCCTTTTACAGAAAGACCACGAGCTTCAAATTCCTCAATTGGTATTGTAATTATCCGCACATGCTGAACATCCCTTATCGCGTCCTTAAACTCCCACTCACCTGCCATACTCAGCACCATCCTGCAAAA
>JANOJH010000443.1:0-2147 GCA_031408135.1 Bdellovibrio sp.
TAAGCGAGATCAATTGCCAGAGCCGGCCATTCGCTCGTACCCCAATAAAGTGCTTTTCCATCCCGAATGATCTGATCCATTACAAAACAGATTTCATGAATCGGCGTTTCTGGGTCGTAGCGATGACAATAAATAACATCTACAAAATCGGTTTTAAGCCTTTTCAAAGAACCCTCAATCGCCTGCATCAGGTATTTTCGATTGAGCGTATTCTGAAAATTAATTCGTCTTTCAATTCCCCAGAAAAATTTCGTGGTCAGCACATAATCATTGCGTGTAAGACCGATTTGTCCGAATGCCTCGCCCATCAGCTCTTCGGATTTTCCGTTTGCGTACACTTCCGCATTATCGAAAAAATTTACGCCGTGATCAAACGCGTACTTAATACAGTCTTTCGCCAGATTCTGATCGAGTTGTTTACCGAACGTAATCCACGAGCCAAAAGAAAATAAACTGACTGAAAGTCCCGAATCACCCAATTTACGATATTGCATTGCTGATTTTGCCATAGAGAGAATTATTTAGCTGATTTTTATTTTTTGCAATAGTTTATAGAATGCACTTTCCAAGACGGAGTGCAGTAGTCCTTCCATACTCCGTTGTCATAAAAGGAGTAGGCGTAGAACCAGAGAATTTTTTTAACAACTGCTGTGATTATTACCTGATCCGGCATCTCAGCTGGCTCATCATTATCAACATGCACGCACCAACCATAGGCCCGCATTTGCGTAGAACTTAGTGTTTCTATCGCATCTTTGCCCATTGGCGAGTCAAATATCTGTGCGATGCCCTGCGCACCACCCTTAAACGGGATGCCATTTGCATTCAGCACTTTTACTGTCAGGTCACCTAAAGTGACGCTTTCATTTTCTTTCAGTTCAACAAATGAATTCAATTGTGGCTCTATTTTACATGGACCAACAACTTCTACCTCAACTGCCTTGGCAGCGATTGCAGAATTCATCAATAAAGTAACGATCACTAACTTAACTATTTTGTCTATGCGCACGAATCCTCATTCCCGTCTAACGGAAACTAAATTCGCAAATTTACCTTAATAACTCAACCTATTTGTCGAACCTAAGTTATGTTTGTAACAACTTCAGTGCTAATTGTTGCTGAGTGTTGGCCTGAGCAAGTACCGAAGTGGCCGCATTCATCAAAATATTATTCTTGGCTAAATTCGTCGATTCTGCCGCTATGTCGGTATCACGGATTCGCGAGTTCGCTGCAGCAAAGTTTTCTTCAGAAGTTGCCAGAACCTGAGACGTTGTTTGCAAACGATTCTGTAAAGCGCCGAGAGTTGCACGGGCCGAACCTACAAATTGCAATGCTTCGTCAACAAAGGCCAAGCTTTCCTGAGATTGTTCTTTTGTTAAAACCGACACTTCATTCAGCATCAGCGATTGCAAAGTTACATTTCCCTGACTTGCATCAAAAGAAATCCGGTCATTCAACGGATCATTGTAAACGCCCACCTGAAATTCAAGTACGCCGTTCGTTCCGTTCAACAATGACGTTCCGTTAAACTGCGTCGTTTGTGCCACGCGATCAATCTCTTCTTTTAGTGCCTGATACTCAGTGTTGACCAGAATTCTTTCGCGATCACCGATCGTGTCTGAAGAACTCTGAATCGCGAGTTCACGCAATCTAATCAGCATACCTGAGATTTCATTCAATCCGCCTTCAGCCACCTGCACGAGCGAAATACCATCATTCGCATTTCTGTTGGCCTGTTTAAAACCGCGAATCTGGGCTTTCAGGTTTTCTGAAATCGCCAGTCCTGCGGCATCATCCGCTGACTTGTTAATTCGGTACCCCGACGATAGCCTCGCCATGGTCGTCGAAATGTCATTGGATACCCCATATAAATTCCTTTGTGCATTTAATGCCTGCACGTTTGTGGCAATACGCAATCCCATAAATCCTCCCTGTAATTCTTCCTTGAGACGAGCTATCCGTAGCTCGTCTTTGTTAGCGCCGAAAATCCATTTTTCAGCGATTTAAAATAAAATTTAAAAGATCCAAATTGCGGGTCAGGCCTTTTCGGGGCCTGACCCCCATCATTCCTCGCAGGAATTTCGTTCACATCAGCATCGTCACTTGCACGAGCAAGAGTCCCTCAACTTTCATTACCCCTTATTTAA
>JANOJH010000456.1:0-1118 GCA_031408135.1 Bdellovibrio sp.
CATGGGAGCCCAACTATGATCCGGATTCCACGTATCGCATGCGCTTACGAATGAATACAATCGAGGTGCCTATTACACTTCTATTAAGAACTCCGATGGACGTTTTTAAAGGAGTTAGGTTGAGTGGGGCACTTGGTGTGGTGTGGGTTAAGAATGATTATGTAAAAACGTTTTTTCATAAACCCGAAGATGGCTTTCATACCATCACTGATGTAAGTAAAGATTATGCCGCCAGCGATCTAGGAATTCAGGCTTCGATTGGGGCAGATATCAATGCAGCCGAAGCCTGCATATTTCAAGTACATTTTGTCTATTCAAAAGGAACAAAAAATATTTATAAAACTGGCTCAGGTGATGGACGATCGGAAACGTATGGCGTAAGAGTGGCTTGGCTTTTCGCTAACCACCAATCCCAAAATAAAAAGTAAACTATCACTATCTACATCCTGATTGAATTAGACACTTAACAAAAAAGTAAAAAACTAAAAATTTAATAGCTGCAATTATGAAATTCAAAATGCTATTCCTTGTTCCTCTTTTCTTCATTCAGTCATGCAAGCCAGAAGAGGCCAAAACACCTGAAGCCAAATTCAAACTCACTGAAACACTTTCGAAGGGAAAGGAGCTAGCGGAGGTAACACTTCAAACTGTTGAGTCAGAGTTGTTGCTCACAGGAAAAATTAGCTTTAATGAAGACAAAGTTGCCCGGGTATTTCCACTAGCGGGTGGTTTTGTTCGCGACCTTAATGTGGAATTGGGTGATTACATTAAGAAGGGCGAGATCATGGCCATTATTCGTAGTCCGGAAATAGCAGGTTTCGCCCGCGAAGGTTCCGCAGCACTATCGCAGGTTCACGTGGCTGAAAAGCATGCGCAAGTGGCTGAAGAACTTTACAAAAGCGGCAATATTTCTGAAGTTGAATTGATCAACGCCCAAAAAGATCTTGACAATGCAAAAGGTGAGTTGTTGCGAATACAGGCTGTTCTGGATATGTATGGTGCTGGCAGCGGAGCCGTTTATCCAATTAAGTCACCCGTATCAGGCATTGTGGTACAAAAAAATATTGCCCTCAACATGGAATTGCGCACGGAAGATATTAGCCCGGTCTTTATCGTAG
>JANOJH010000460.1:0-1166 GCA_031408135.1 Bdellovibrio sp.
TACAGATACACCTGTTTTTTTCTTTTCTGTTTCATAAAATTTGTAAACGGATCATCAAAATAGCCCGTCATGAAGATTACGCCCGCATAGGCTTTTGTATTGAGTGTTCCGCCACGCGCACCTGCTTTTCCTGAAAGGGAAAAATAATTTTTTAGGAAGAAAAGGCCACGTTCATATTCCACCTCGTAGTTTAGGATTATATCGTTGCGGATCTGGTTCTGCCATCCTTGCGGTTGGTCGTCATTGATCCATCGGTGAATGGTTTCCTGAATTTCTTTACCGCCCGTCATGGAGCCGATCGCACCTGCACTAAGAGAAGTGGAGATTCGTTCTTTGCGCGAAGCATCGTTGATAACGGAAAAGTTTTTAAGAAAAAAACATGCAGCAAACGGCCGGTCGCCTGTCAGAATTTCGGAACGTGAAATGCTTGTGGGAGTGTAGCCCTCGTGATGAAGGGCAATTCCAAATTTAACCTCTTTTAAAGCCGACCTTATCAATAGCCGGGAAATGAAAAAATTCCCTATGGCCGGGTGCACATACTCAACGTTAATGCCTTGGGTATAATAAAGGTCTGTTGTAGAGAAGTAATCATTTTCGTAGTGAAAACGAAAATATTGCTGCGAACTCATACCACGATACAATGCTGTATTGTTGATGCGTTGTGCTGATACAGAAAATGCCAGCCCCAACATTGCCAGCAGAAATGCTTCTTTCATCGTTTAGTAGATATGGTAATATACGGTTTGCTTATACTTTTTGGTTTTTAGGGAAAGGACGGACGGCTACCAACAATTTGCACCGATGGGGAAATTAGTCCTTAGAGTTGAGGTTTAGGCTGTCACATAAATGAAATTTTATTTGAATTGTCAGGTACATCCAAATTCTTTTGAGTTAAAAATTTTGCGCCAACTGCCTTTTGAAGGAGTCACTAACCTAACTGTCGATAGGCAAGAACGAAAGCAAAGTATTACTGCCGGCAATTTTTTTTATCAGAGCGGCCCGGGTCTTAAAAAGAATGGTTCTACACATGTTTTTGTGAAGGGTAACACTCCGGCCAATCTTCGATAAAATCCGTGTTTAACAAAAATATTAACCGAAACCTAACACACTCTTTTAAGGCTTGAGCTTTGACGAACGGCTCGAAACTCAAAGTTCGAAACTCGTAA
>JANOJH010000494.1:0-1548 GCA_031408135.1 Bdellovibrio sp.
ACAGTTTGGGGCGCAGAGGTTTTGGTACAACCGTCCTTCGTGACTAATACAACATAGTTTCCTTGTACTAGATTATTGGCTATTGGCCCACTTATTCCCAAAGGAGTAAGAGCCACATCATACCATTCAAAAGTATAACCAGTGTTACCTCCTACAATAGAAGCCTGTAGCCGGCCGTTGGGCGGTACACATGAAGTCTGGTTCGATAATACAGTAATCGAAACGTCTGGATCATTTCCGGTTCGAATCAGCGAGCCCGAAATAATATTACTCTGACAACCTTTGGAGGTGTTGGTTACAATAACCGAATACGTTCCTGCATCAAGAGCAGTTACGTTATACGCTGTAGCTCCCGCAATAGGTGATGCCGTGGTGGTGCCATTGTACCATTGAAAAGTATAGGGGCTGTAATCTGTTACTTCAACGGCACCTTTAAAAATTCGGGAACGGAGTTGTCCATTGTTTGGTGCTGCATTGGAACATTTGAAGTTATCGTTGACTTTTTCAACCGTAACCGTGAACGGATCGGGCGTGATGAGAATAGAATAGATGTTGTTGCTGATCGAACATTCTTTTGTGCTCTGACCTGTGAGCACGATAGGCAATGTGGCACCGTCATTGTACAATACCACATATAAAGTGAAGACAGTACCAGGCCCGTTAAATGAAAAAGTAGGTGATGAATAGGTTTGTCCAATAGCAAGATTACTAATGGCCAATGTGGTATTGAATAGACGCGTGGCCGTAGCGGGATTAAGTCGCGGATCGCCATTAAAGAAGCTTACGGGAACATTATCAGAGATGGGTAAATCCCCACTGTTTTTAATATTAAACTGTGCTTTTATATCCAGGTTTCCGCAAATGGGAGGTGTGATTACAACTGTGGGGTTAATTACGCCATCACCGTTGGTGTCCACTCCGGGCTGGGCAGGATCATCTCCATAAAAAGCCAGGTCAGGTGCAGGATAAATGGGACAACCATTTGCGCCTAAGTTAGGCACCTGGTTCATGAAAACATTTAAAGGACGAACAGGTCCGGTTTGACCTGCAAAGCAAGGGGCAGTTCCAAAGATCAAATTTTGATCAAGCTGCGGAAATGGAAGGGTAAGGTTATCATTTATGTTGACCACAAAATATCCGGGCTGGTTCCACACCTTGCGTGTTGGCAGCCATGCATTGGTACTTGAAAAATAAAGTCTGACTTCCCCTAATGCTTGTTGCTGAATTCCCGCATTAATATTGAATGAGTTATTCGTGTTACACGTAACACAAATATCGGTACCACCGTCTCCATTCACATCGGCAATCACGGGACCTTCGGTATAGGTGTGAGATTGACAGGTCACAGACCATAATTTTGTAGCACCGGTTAAGCCATCCACTACTACCAGTTCCTGGGAGTCGCGATAGACTAATTCTGGCTGCCCATCATTATTGAAATCATAAATAGTACAGGTTAATACACCCGAACGTGTATCATTAATGGTCCTAAAGCCAAGCGGAATAGATCCCGCAATATTAATTTGATTTTGCGACCAGGCTGTTTTT
>JANOJH010000561.1:0-1909 GCA_031408135.1 Bdellovibrio sp.
GATCTTTTAAAAATGGATATTGGAATTATGCCGCTAAGCGATGACGTCTGGGCCAAGGGTAAGTGCGGATTTAAAGCATTGCAATATATGGCGCTGGAAATTCCCACGGTAGCTTCTCCTGTTGGGGTCAATAGCAATATCATTGAACATGATATTAATGGCTACCTAGCTTCCAACCAAAATGAATGGCTCGCTATTCTTGAAAGGTTAATTTTAGATAAGGATTTGAGAAGAAAAATTGGAAGTAAAGGAAAGGAGAAAGTGATTAGGCACTATTCGGTTATTTCTAATTCTTCAACATTTTTATTACTTTTTGATTTGGGCAAAATTAACAATAGCGCTGTCAAAAAAAAGGGGAGCATTGGTATTTTGTAGCGGGCAAGCGTTCCGAAATTGAACGTAGACACCCCAACTGCAAAAGCAAATGTAATACTGAATACCAAACAAAAAAGTACATTTGGATCGAACACGGCTCGTAACACCTTTCGCTTTAGTCTTACTAACAGCACAAAACACAAGATCACAAAACCAAAAGATTCAACGGCAGAAAGTAACATAAATGGATTCCTTACCTCCCATAAATAAGGCCGGAACAAAGAAACATTTATCGCGGCAGGCGCTACTTTCAAAAGTCCACTAAATGAATCTTCCAACTCACCAAGCGAATAGCCACTGCCCGCATTCCTGCCTGTATAAAAACCAATGTCATAGGCCGTAATCCTAGCGGTTTCGGCAATTTTATCAAGCGCATATTTTTTATCTCCTTCACCTACTTTCACCACAGAAAAGTAGGCGGAGAAAACAACTAAGAAAATGGAAAATGGCATTATTATAAGTCGCAGCATCACCGATTTAATTTTATAAAAATGAGAAGCTATTACCCAAATTATAGCCGCAGGCAAGTATGCTTGCAGGATAAATTTCTTTACGCTAAAAATAACAAAACAAGAACACAATAAAAGTAATACAGAAGTAATTCCAAATTGTTGCTTTATAAATAATTTATAGATCTGCAATGTAGCTATGCCTAAACAAGCCAGAGTGATAGTATCTTTTAGCAAGCCCGACCCCCAAAAGAAAACAGAGGGAATAAAAAAAGAAGCAATTGCCAATTTAAAATGATGTTGTGGATACTGTTGATAAAACGTGAGAAAGAACATCCATGATCCAATAAAACTGATAACTGAAAACAGAACAGCTGTAGCGGAATAAGATGAAAAGGTAAACAAATCAAGAAAGACGGCTAACCGAACAATAAAAAAGGATGCATCATCTCCGTAAAAAAGTATTCGGCTATAATATTTGTATTCATTCTCCCCTAGAAAAAGCAATCTGATTCCGCTTTCAATTGAATCGCCAAACGCTTCCCATATAATTCGACTGCCAAAGCTATGGTAATTGAATGTGTCCCCTCCCAAATAATAAAATTGATAGATAAAGCCCAAAGCCAATGCACCTATCATTTTAACAATTAATGCTGGCAAAAAATACCTAGCAGTAATAGTATCTTCTATCTTTAATCTGACAAAATAAGCAGCGGTAAGAATAAAAATAATAAGAATAGGGGTAACTATTAAGTCACGGAGTTCCATAAAATCAGAAGTTGATTAAAGGTGCATTCAACTTTTTGTGTGCAACTGGCTTTGATTGAAAAATTTCTTATTCAATTCACTATATAGTAATCATTTTTTTTAACGAAATCTACTAATCCCCCTTCTCCAATTTCTTCAGCCTCTTCTTGGCATCTTTGTATGCCTCATCTTTTCGGCCAGATATCCTCTTCACTTCTTTAAAATATTTTTTGGCCGATGCTTTGTCTCCTTGTTTCTCACTGATCTCGCCCAAGGCAATTAATGAAAAGAGATAATAACCTGATTCGGTTGCTCCAATCTCCTCGGCATATTGAACA
>JANOJH010000867.1:0-1174 GCA_031408135.1 Bdellovibrio sp.
TCTAAGGACGGAATAAGGAGAGTGGGGCTTGCCGTGTTCATCAGTAAATACCTTCCGAAATTGAAATAGCTATTGTTGCGAAACTATCTCTGGTTTGTACTTCATCCGTCACCGACATTCCCAAGTTGATTAATAAATCAGAATTTACAAAGCCACGCGCAAATCCTTTGGCTTACATCTCCCGATCAATAGCTGCAACAAACCGCTGAAGGTTCTTGGAGAAATTTTCACCGGGTTTACTTTGCAATTCAAGACCGCCAATATTATAGGTTTTATAAGATTTACCCTCAGCCTTTGCACTTAGTTTACTTACACTTGCCACTTTAGCAGGAGTATTAGATTTTTCATCTCCTTCTCAATTTACATTTATTACAAATTTCTGATTCGGTACTAATTTCCCAAAAGGCTTTAAGTCATATCCCTTTTGCTTTGTGAAGCTTTCAAATTCTGAAACTTTGTCGCTATCAACTGAAACCAACAAGCCACCGCTTGTCTGAGGATCAGCCAAAATTACTTTCTGTTCCTCAGTGCCCGCATTGATCTTATGTCCATAACTTTCCCAGTTGCGTTGCGTGCCACCCGGCATTGACTTTTGTTGAATGTACATATCCAGGAAATTAAACTTAGGAACTTTACTAAATTCAATTTCTGCAGATAGGCCGCTGCCTTCACACACTTCGCATAGGTGACCGAGCAAACCAAAACCTGTTACGTCCGTCATGGCATTCACGTAAGGTAGTTTCCCAAACTCAAAGCCAATGGAATTGAGGGTAAGCATGGTATCCACCGCCATCTTCAAATGTGATTCCTGAACAATTCCTTTCTTCTGGGCCGTAGTGGTTATTCCGATTCCAATCGGTTTTGTGAGATACAGAATAGATCCCACCTTGGCGGTATCATTACGTTTCAAATTTTCTTTTTTTAGTTTGCCGCTCACCGCTAAACCGAATACTGGTTCCGGGCAATCAATGCTATGCCCTCCGGCTAGCGGAATATTTGCTTTGGCACAAACACTTCGGCTTCCTTCCAAAACAAGCTTAGCCACCTCGGCAGGGATTTTATTGATGGGCCAACCAAGAATAGCAATCGCCATGACAGGTTCGCCACCCATGGCATAAACATCGCTGATGGCATTGACAGAAGCGATGGCTCCAAAGGTAAACGGATCGTCCAC
>JANOJH010000734.1:0-3127 GCA_031408135.1 Bdellovibrio sp.
CACCACATCATTGTGCAATCCCGGTTGAATATGCAACGGCAGATCCAATTTACGGTTTCCGACTTTCACTTCAACGAGGTCGCCCTGTTTTAATTTTAAATTTTCAGCCGTTTTTATTGAAACGCTGGCATAGTTATCCCAGACAATTTTAGTTACCGGATCTGGTAGTTCCTGCAACCAGCCGATATTTGCCAATGTACCATCACCGAGCTGAACCGTCGGATACAACACCAGCTCAAGCGGTGTCATCGTCATTTTTTGTTTTATTTTCAGGAAGCTTTCGACTTTGAAAGTTCGGGCTGCATCAGTGCCGGCAGCCTGTTCTACAAATCCATCCTGTAAAAGGCCGTTCCAGAAATTTTCAAAATCCTGACCTTTCGCAAGCTTCGGTGCCATTTCTTCTTTCCAGAAGGCGCGAAGATAATCATAGAAAGTTTCGTAAGTGGTTAAACGCTTAGGGCCTTTTTTAGCCATGTACGCCCATGTCATCAGCGACAGTTGAAACGATCGTGTATCGTACATTGTGCGGATGAGGGGTTGTTGAATTGCAAAAACACCTTTTGCAAATTCTGAATCGCCCCACGTTTCGAGCGCATGATTATCAGTTGCAATCAGATGACAGCTCTGTGCCGTTTCATTCATCGTGTCGCCGACATAAATAACCGTAGGAACATTTCGCAAAGCAAGTTCAAAGCCCCAGTCTGCAGATAAGCTGTAAAGCGGATTTGAACGGTAAATGATCAGGGTTTTAACTTTACCCTTACGCATGTTCTCGATCAACAACCACATTTTATTATAATCACTTTTCAATCCGGCATTGCCTTTTGTGCCGAGCACGGTTTTGCCTTCATTGCCTAAAATAGTATTTAAAAAATTCACAGCAATCTGAAGATCGGCCGATTCTTCCGTGCGCGTCTGAATACCACCGGCAACAACTAAAGATTTTCCGGCGTTTTTCCAGAGGTCGTCTGCAACTTTCTTAAATTCTGCCGCCGGAATTTTCAGGTTTTCATGAATATTTTGGTAATGCGCGGCAGTTTCTTTTACTCCGGAATGACCTGCGTAAGACGAACGTGGAAGCAGTTCATTGATTAAACCCATAACCACCGCAAGTTGTTGCGAAGGTTTGATTTTAAAACGCACATCTGCATTCGCTGCCGTCAGGGAATAAGATGAATCAAACGAAATCAATCGGCTCATGTGTTCCGGATTTTTGCGACCTTGCGCAAACTGCCGTGTGCTTTGGACCGGCGTTAACCAGGTTCCGAGAAAATCGCCGTCTATGGAAACGATAACACTGGCTTTATCAAAACGGTAAGCCGGCACTTGCGTGGTATTGTACGATGCCAATTGGCCCTGAGTTACGTCATCGTGGGAAAGCGGTTCCCATTCGTACTGATCGGCACCGAAAGCTTTGCTGAAATCATCAATCACCGCCTGTGTGGCCGGAGCTGCAATATTTCCTGTTAAAACTGCAACACTTCCCTTATTGAGTTCTTCAACTGCTTTTTTATCGAGGTCGTCCCAGCTGACCGAAACTGTTTCACGGTTGCTGCGTTTTTCATTTAATAAATTTCGTTTTGGTCCCTGCAGTCGTGCAGGATCGTAAAGTCCGAGCAAGTTGGCCTGAGCACGTGAAGAAACCGCACTGCCGTTCAGCGGATAAGATGGATTTCCCTGAATATGCACGGGCCGACCTTCGCGCGACTTAACCAAAAGGCCAAGCCCTTCCTGACCGTCAAAATAAGTTGAAGTATACCAGTTAGAAACACCCGGCACGACGTCTTCAGGTTGCTTTACATAAGGAACAATTTTCTGTACCGGTCGACGAATACAGCCGGCCGCCGTGGTTAACGCTATTGATGCCCCCATCAGCTTCAGAAATTCCCGTCTTGCAACTTTGTCGTTGTCGCCGGCTTTCACAGACTCTTCACGCAACGGAGACGACATAAATTCGGTTTGCACAGATTCAATAAACTCAGGAGTGTTGTTCAGATCTTCAAAAGATTTCCAATAAGTTTTCATGTGATCTTTCTCTAGTGGTGACATGTTGTACAGTTTAATGGAGCTTTGTTTTCAGGTTGGCGATGACAGTTGATACACCAGCCCATCGACAAATCCGAATGCTGATAGACCTTGGCCATTTTTTCGATTGGTCCGTGACAAGTCTGGCAATTGACGCCTTTTTGGATATGGGCCTGATGATTGAACATCACGTGATCAGGGAGCATATGAATTTTAACCCACTCAATCGGCTTGTTCTCGGCAAAAGCCTCGCGTAATTTTTTAATGGATTCCTGATCATTGGTACCGTTCACCTGCTGATGACAGTTCATACACGTTGAGAGTGCAGGAATATTTGAAGTTTTCGAATTTTCAACTTGGTTATGGCAGTACTGACATTGAATATTCAATTTGCCGACGTGTAATTCGTGGCTGTAAGGAATTGGTTGGTCCGGAGCGTAACCGTTGTTGTAACCGAAACTCTTGGTTGCTCTTTCGCCGCCGTCCGGGTTTTTCCACAGGCAGCCGGCTGAAAATAAAACGGCCGTAATCAATACTATCCCGACCAACACATGTTGCAGAAAACGAAGTTGCATAAACATCCTTTTTTCTATCTTTAAGGATTTGATTTAAATGAGTTTATTGCAATTTGTCACGCAGCTTTTTTATCAATTGATTTTCGATTCGAGTGAATGATGTAAGAGTAAGCAACAAATAAAATATGTAAGCCGACAAAGACCGACACATACTCGATGCCACCTGCTCCAAAACCATATGAATGAAGCCCCGCGCCAAGCACGAAATTCACTCCGTACCACGCCATAATCACTAGATTAAAAGTTATTATTCCTGCTGCCAATGTTCCGAAGTTTTTAAGCCAACCAACAAGCCTTGCATGCAGCACGATTATGTAACCGAGAAGCGCAATAAGCGCCCAAGTTTCCTTTGGGTCCCAACCCCAGAAACGGCCCCATGAGTAATCCGCCCAGACTCCGCCGAGGATAGTTCCCGCCGCCAGAAATACTACTCCGATTTGCATTGAACGGTAACATCCTATCGTCGTGTTCTGAATTTGATCGGCGTATTTTTCCTCGTTAATTGCAAAATAAATCAGCCCAAGATC
>JANOJH010000737.1:0-1083 GCA_031408135.1 Bdellovibrio sp.
AAGTTTGTAAATGTTAATTGCCTGAGGCTGTCCAATTGGGTAATTAGTAATAAGTTATTTGGTGATCATTTCTTACAGTGAATTTGTAAACCAAAATCACACCGATCATCAATTATCTTTTCTACCGATTCCCGACCTCCAGTTCCACTACGGTATCAACATCATTCATCTTGCCTCTAGGGATTTGCAAGCTCAAGCCATAATCATTCTCCATAAACTTTACAGGGCTTTTATCAATAAAGAGTTTAGCACTTACTATTTTCTTGCCAAGCTTAGGCAACGTGAGTGTTTCATCTTGCCAGTTAAGAATATGGACATAAATTTTATTTCCCTTTTGCGTCATTACTCCCCACTCACGAGCACTTAGCGGACCACCTCGGGTTCCGTAAATAGTTTCCCCATGCATTTTTGTCCACTCGCCTATTTGCTTCAACAATTCAGTGTGTTCGGGTTGTATTTTACCGTTGGGCATGAGGCCTACGGGATTGATAAACGACTGGTTGGCTTCATATAGTTTTATTTAAATTGCACTTCATTATTTAAACAGTATTTGATAGTGAGGTAAATTAATACTTTATGCGATACGAAAATATAGGCAAAGAGCTTTTTATCTTAAACCGGAAAAGGTTAGGAAAGGAGTTAAAGTCGGGCTCGCTGGCACTTTTTAACTCCAACGACATTATGCCTACCAATGCTGATGGTACAATGGGCTTCCGCCAGAACAATGATTTGTTTTATTTAAGTGGCATCGAACAGGAAGAAAGTATCCTTGTTGTGTGTCATGATTTTCCGGATAAGAAATACCGCGAAGTTCTTTTTATAAAAGAGCCCAATGAATTGATGGAAAAATGGGAGGGACATAAACTCACCAAATTAGAGGCGCAGGAAATTTCTGGAATTGAGACCATTGCCTGGCTCGCTGATTTTCATAAACTTTTTCACCACATGATGGTCATGGGGGGTGTGGATAATGTGTACTTAAATACGAATGAACATTATCGGGCGGATGTGCTGGTGCAAAGCAGAGACACTCGGTTCATAGAATGGTGCAAGCAAAAGTATCCGCTTCATCGCTACAGAAGA
>JANOJH010000814.1:0-1848 GCA_031408135.1 Bdellovibrio sp.
CGATCAGCACCTCGAAATCCTCGCGGCACTCCGAGCTCAAGGCCTGAAAGTGTCGGTTGGGCTTGAATTCCTCAACTACACCGATCAGGAAACAATCAATAGCTATCGCGCAGGCTTACTTACCGAACCTGATTTTCTCGCCCGGGTTAAATGGGGAGGAATCCCCTTTGAGTTTTACCGACCTCAACTCAATTTTCCGGATCTGAACTCTTTCTCGCTGGGGCTCAACCTCCCACGAAGCATCTCAAGCAAGATCTCAAAACAGGGCCTTGCAAGCCTCACTGACGACGACCTCAAGCTGATGCCGCCGCGCTTTGAACTGGGGCGAGACTCTTACAAAACCCGCTTTATGATCGCAGCAGGGGCCCACTGTAAGGTGCCCGATAACTGCTTTGCGGCTCAATCTGCCTGGGACGACACAATGGCCTGGCAGGCCACCCAGTTCATAAAAGCCAACCCTGATCAGGTGCTCGTCATCATCATCGGCGAGTTCCACGTGCAGTTCGGAGGTGGTACGCCGTACCGTTTTTCCGCAAGACTGCCAGGTGCCCCTATCGTAACGCTTTCTCAGGTGTGGGCCGAGGGGCTGACACCCGAAGAAATCGAACAGGAACTTCAGCCCTCAGTTATAGAAGGGCCCCGGGCCGATTTCATCTGGGTAAGTCGGCCCTGATGCGAATCTTCAGCTTCATCTCAGTATTGCTTGCATCAATCGGATGTTATTCGGCATCGAAATATAAATCCGAGTTGTTCAACTTCCCCGAATTAAAACCGCGCATGTTTGATGATTTTGAAATTTATGAAATCAAAGAATACAATCTGAACGTTGCGGTTAAATTTCAATTTAAAAAACTCGACCTGAAATTCACAAATAATTCGCAAGAGGCTATGACGTATCTGCCGCTTGATCTCAATCTTGGCACAACTGAAAACCGCTGCAGCATCAAAGAAATTTATGAAGTTTCCGGAAAAAAAGTAAATTTTGAAACGAAATACACAATAGAAAAAAACACCACGGTTTCGTTCAAATACAAATTCTCATGCGAAAAAAACCCCGAAGCGTTTGTTACGATTAATGGGCTTAAACAAAAAGACAAAAAAATTATATTAAATTTCAGATTTTTAAAAAATTAGTTTCTGAATATCTGCAAATGTACTTTTATTCATAATTTCTTCGATCACTAACGTGGCTTTTTTCATTTTTGCGAAAAAATCATTATCAGCGGTAATAATAATCCGCTGCGGATGGCCTTCCCAGCTTTTCTTGATTTTTTCATTCAGTGAAAGTGCCTCATGAAAGCCCTCGGTCCGAACTTCATTTGAATTGTCGTAATCGGGTTCGGTCGCGGTATCCAGATGAATGACCCAATGGTACCGTTTATATTCTTCAGCACGACTGGTTTTCATCTCTGCAAAAAAATGCGCTTCAGTATCGGGCCAGTACGCCAGAGCATCCAGCGAACCACGGTCGCAAACAATCAGCGCATCCGGATGCGTTTTACAGCGCAAAGCCTCAACTTCGCGTTGAGTATAATAAATGGCTTTTTGGGCATGAAAAAAACCATCGTAATTTTTTACGCGCGGAAAGCTGCCGCGATACAGAATCGAAGCGGCCTCGGGAACAATTTTTACCTTGGGTGCCAGCTCTTTTTTTCAGAGCTTCAATCAGCGTGGTTTTTCCGCCCGAAGGCCCGCCGGTAACTGCAACTTTTATATTCATAATTTAAACCAGGCTTTTCACGATAGCATCGTGGCCGATCCACGCCACCGGCGCCTTCGGTTCTATCGCTTCATGCAACATAATGTAACCACAACCTTTAAACCCCAGTTCGCTAAGTGTCGCCGTCA
>JANOJH010000840.1:0-18786 GCA_031408135.1 Bdellovibrio sp.
CAGAACTCCACCTGCCGAGAAGCTTTCAGAAATGGCTGCGAAAAAACCGTGACCAGTTTACAATAACCCTGAATCAGAGATTCCACGACGTGCTGCTCAATTGCAAAACACAGAAAAGGCCCGGGCAATCCGGCACCTGGATTACAGATGAGATTGAGAAAAATTATCTTGAGCTGCATCAGCGCGGGCATGCGTACTCGCTTGAAGTCCTCCGAGGACGGGAATTGGTGGCGGGTATTTACGGTGTGCAGTCTGTGCATTACTACAGTTGTGAAAGCATGTTTCATAAGGAAGACAACGCCTCAAAACTGGCTTTGCTCGAACTGATTTACTATCTTAAAAACTCGGGCAATACCTGGCTTGATATTCAGATGGTTACAGATGTATGCGGAAGTTTCGGCGGAAAGTTAATTACTAAAAACGAATTTCTCAGCCGCATTGGCTGCTAGATTGTGATAAATACCGGATAAAATACCGTAAGCACCCAAGTTAAAATTAACGCCATCAGCCCGTTTGCCTTTCAAATCTTAAGATGTAGATTTACAGCTGAAACAATAAAATCGCGAGCGAGGCGCCACTGATGAGGAGATTTCTTGAAAGTTTTCGCTTGTTAGACATTCCTAGGCATCTTGATTCTCGGCTCGGCTTAATTTGTTCAATAGTGCTTGCAAAGTCTGACAATTAAATTAACCTGTTTAAAACAATGAGTTAACTAAAATGAGATCACTATTAGAAGAAATAAGAAAATTTGATAACATCGCCAGTATCGAATTGGCCGAACAATTTATGGAAGTCGGCGATTTTGTTTCCGGAAGTTTTTGCAATGAGCCCTCTATGATTATCAAAACCGAAGCCGGGGATCTGAAAGCGTACTACAATGTCTGTCGGCATCACGCTGCAGAACTGCTACATGGCGCCGGCTGCACTCGCGAGATCGTTTGCCCGTGCCATGCGTGGGCATATGCTCTCGACGGAAAGCTGAAGAAGGCGCCGCAAATGGCGGGTATCAAAAGTTTCCAACGCGAAGAACTTTCGCTTGGCGTGAAAAGAGAATCTGATATTCGATACATTTTCAAATGGAATGAGTGCCCGACTTCATTAGGCTTCTGCCACAACGCATTTTTAGGTCGAATTTAACCGTCAGGAGTAGCTATGCTAACAGTAGAACAACGCTTGGAAGTACTTGAAACTAAGGTAGGATTGCTTGAACGCGGTGAAAAATATGAGCCTGAGGTATTGAAACCCGTTTCCAAACATTGGACAGGTCCGATTCAACCGAAGCCGACTGGGCGGCCTGAAACAAAGCAGAAAACGACGGCCGACAATGCTTCGGGTTCCGGCCAATTACTTGGGCTTATAGGTGCCCTGTGTTTCATATTTGCGGCAGTTTACATTGTCAAACTGGCACTCGATTCCGGCTGGCTGACGCCGATGAAACAAGTGATGATGGCAGCTACTCTGGGCTTTGCGCTGATCGGCGCCGGATTTGCGCTCACGACATCTGATAAAGAGTATTCAAGTTATTTACCGGCAACGGGAATTGTTATTCTGTATTTAACGGTTTTTGGCGCAACGACATTCTATCATGTTATGAGTTTCGAGGCGGCCTGTGTGGCAAGTGTCCTGATCAGCATCGGTTGTCTGCGGCTTTACAAAAATTTTCAGTTTGAAGTCTATCAGTTTATTGCAGGAGTGGGTGCATATGTAATGCCATTTTTTCTTGGAAATGAAGCCAACCTAATGTTTACGAATGTGTATTATATAATTGTTTCGATAACCTTTACGATCATGTCGATCCGCCTTGATTTGCGTCCGGTTTCACTGGTTAGTGCTTATCTTGCAATTTTCGTTACGAGCGTGCTGAATGTTCCGGCCGATCAGCTTGAGCTTAAACTGTATTTCATTCTAGCCCATTTTATGATTTATGCATCAGGTGTACTGATTCATACGATTTACAATAAAAGACCACTTACAAACAGCGAAGCACTCGGCTTTTTTCCGGTCATCCTGTTTTTTTATGCCGTCGAATATTATTATCTCGATCGGCTTTACCCTGAGCAAGCCCCCTTATTTTCTCTGGCGTTGTCGTTCGCACTGATCGCTTTTTATTTCGTGGGGAAGAAAAAGCTCGATTCGAATACACCTTTGGCGAGCGGAAATATGATTTTTTCGGCCGTGCTAGTTATGCTGACTCATAGTCTCTATTTCGTGCTTCTGCCTGAAAGCCTGCGGCCAGTAGTATTTATTGGTCTTTGCGGCGCACTGTTCTTATTGAATAACAGAGTTCCGGAAAGTTGGAATCTTCTGAATACTCTTGTCCGGATATTTGTGGCCGTGCTACTTATCTGGAATATTTTTACAATTGTTGCCGGCCAATTTTCATCTTCGAGTCAGATAAACATCTTCAATGGTGCAGTATACGCAATATTACTTTTGCTTTTGGCAGTTAACGCCAAGAAATTCGATGCTGTGGCGATCAATGCCAATCTTGCATTGGCGCTGGCCCACCCGATAGCGATTCTTTCACTTTTTAATCTTGTTAAGTCAGGTGGTTCTCTGAATGTTTCTGTGGCTTGGACGCTCTATGCGCTGGCTATTTTAGGGATTGGTTACGCTAAGAAAGATAGATTGTTCGCAAAATCTTCAGTGATCGTACTTTTAATTGCGGCCTTAAAAGTTTTAATCTACGACACGTCTTCAGCAGCAATGGGTGTTAGGGTTATTTGTCTGTTGTTAACCGGAACCGTGCTTTATTTCTCGGGATTTATTTTTCGAAAAGTTGATTCTTGGAAAACTACTTGAAGAAATAGACTTTCATAAGAGTCAGCCAGCACAACAACGTAATAATCAGACCTGCAACTGAAATGAACATATTCATTTTACTTTGTTTGGAATTTTCAGGTTTGCTTTTCTGCACTTTTTCCGCAAGGCCGTGCACGAGGTTCAATCTTTGTGTGCGGTCCAATTTATAAAAATGAACGCCGATCATGTTATCGAACTGGTTTATTTTTTCGATCCGTATGACGACCGCATAACAGGCCATTTGCTGCGATCCGGGCACAGAAAACTGAATCTTAATAACCTCGCCGATCTGTGGCGATAAGTCCTGCTGCGCTAAAAATGAAAGTCCGGTCAGAGAGATGTCGCGCAGCTCGGTTTTTTCTTCCCACGATAGCTGAGTTGCGCCCGAAAGACGAACCAGGCTGTTGTCCTCGGTGTTGAGAACATAACGTGGAGAGCGGCCATGATATCGTGCAAGTGAAGTTGTCATTACATTCTTATCGACAAGACTTAACCTTATCTTGACTTGAGTCTTGCTTTAAATTTCTGTAATATTGAGCCTCTAGAGGTTATACACAACATGGCGAAAGATCCGGTTAAACAAGATAAAGATTCTAAACATCCAAAAGCCGGTAAAGTGTACCAAAACAAGACGGCAGCCAAGTCTGGACTTAAAAAAAACCTCCGAAAAAAAAAGAAGATCAAGATAGTAGAGCATACCCGTTCGTCAGGCCTGATTTTCAGCAATCGCGAACTCGGGTGGCTGAATTTTAACCTGCGAGTGCTGGCCGAAGTTGAAGATGGCAGCAATCCATTGCTTGAGCGGATGAAGTTTCTTTCGATATCAAGTTCAAATCTAGATGAATTTTTCATGAAGCGGGTCGGTGGACTGAAGCGGCATGTGGCTTACGGAATTTCGGCAAAATCCTCTGACGGCCAAACGCCCGAAATGCAGCTTTCAATGATAATGAAAAAAATCCCGGCAATGCTGAAAAAGCAAAAGGATTCATCGGAACACCTGCTTAAAGAGCTCAAACGTGAAGGCTGCGAAATTGTGGCGTATAGCGATCTTAAAGAAAATGAAAAACATTTTATAAAAGATTTTTTTAATCTGAATATATTCCCGATCCTGACGCCGCTTTCGGTTGACCCCGGTCATCCATTTCCGTTTATTTCAAATCTTTCTTCGTCGCTGGGGGTTTCTTTACTTAACCCGAACAATGATGACGAAAAACTTTTTGCACGTGTAAAAATTCCCAGAGTTATTAATCAATGGATTTTTGTCAGCGGCACAAAAAAAGTAGTTCATCTGGTTGATGTGATCCGCGCCAATCTAACCGATCTTTTTCCATCGATGAAAGTTGTAGGCAGCATTCTTTTCCGTGTTTCCCGCAACGCAGATTCCGATCGTGAGGAAGAAGACGTTGAGGATTTACTGGCGATGATCGAGGAAGAACTGCGTCAGCGGCGGTTTGCTGAAATCGTCAGAGTTGAAATCGGCCATTGCTCTGATCCGTGGCTGAAAGATTTTTTAATGAGCGAACTTGAGTTGAAAGAAGATGATATTTTTCTGATGCCGCAGGAATTTGACCTGACCGACTTCACACTTCTTGCGCAATCAATGACATGGGACCAGCATAAATATTCGAATTGGTCTCCGGTGGTGCCTGCCCAACTCAGCGATTCTACGCTTACAATTTTCGAAGCAATAAGACGCAATGATATTTTGTTGCACCATCCGTTCGACAGTTTTTCATCCAGCGTTGAACGGCTGATCCGCGACGCTTCAACCGATCCGGATGTGCTGGCAATTAAAATGACTCTTTACAGGACGGGCGACAACAGTCCGTTTATCAAAGCCCTGATCGAAGCCGCAGAACTGGGTAAGCAAGTTGTCTGTTTGATCGAACTGAAAGCGAGATTCGACGAAGAACGCAATATCTACTGGGCGCAAGAACTCGAAAATGCCGGCGTTCACGTTGTGTACGGAGTTGTCGGTTTAAAGACCCACGCCAAAACCTCGCTGATCGTAAGAAAAGAAACTGATCGTGTAAGATGTTACGCCCATATCGGCACCGGAAATTACAATTCGGCAACTTCAAGATTTTATACCGATCTTGGTCTTTTGACCTGCGATGAGAGAATCACAAGTGAACTTGTAGAGTTTTTCAATTATCTGACCGGAAAATCCTTAAAACAGGATTACAAACATCTGGTGCTTGCTCCGGTTAATATGTTCAACAAATTTAAAGAACTTGTGCAGCGGGAAAGTGCGCATGCTAAAGCGGGGCAACCAGCGCAGATTATCGCCAAGTTTAATAATATGGAGGAAAATGATCTGTCTTTGGCACTCTACGAGGCCAGTCAGAATAAAGTTCCGATCCAGCTGATTGTCAGGGGTTTTTGTTGTCTTAAGCCGCACATTAAAGGAGTCAGTGAATCGATTAATGTGCAGTCGACACTGGGTCGTTTTTTAGAACATTCAAGAGTATTTTATTTCAGGAACGGGAAAGAAAACCCGCTCGATGGTGATTTTTTTATCGGTTCGGCAGACTGGATGTACCGTAATCTTCATGCTCGGGTCGAAGCGATGTGTCCGATTTATGATAAACTTGCCAAAGAAAGACTCTGGGCCATCCTTCAGCTCTACTGGAATGACACCAAACAAACCTGGGTTATGAAAGCCGACGGCTCTTATGAAAAGAAAAAACCTGCGACCGAAAATATTTCTGCCGGTGTTCAGAACGAATTAATGAAATTGGCGATAGTGCAATTGCACGTAACTGAAGACGATTTACTCAAAGAAGAGAAAGAATAGCGCCTTCTTTCAGACCTGTGCCGGGAATTTTCAGTTTACTGATTTTATATTTTTTCATCAGCGAAAGCGTCAGAAACATCGCGGGTTCAATGACGTCAACGCGATCCGCTTTCAGTTTAAATCTTGCAGCTCGGGCAGCAGCCGGCGTTTTTGTGAATATTTGGTAAATCTTCTCGAGTTCAGCCACAGTAATTAGGGTATTGGGACCCTTTTTAAGTGCCACCAGCTTGAGTTTTCCTAGCGCGTCCAGATTTCCGCCAGTGCCGATTGCAATTTCAAACCGGCCTTTAGGCATCAATTTTTCATTTTCAGCGAGCTTTTCGATTAAGATTTTTTTTGGCTCTTTTGCCTGAACCTTTGATTCTGTGATGGTTCTGACCATGCCCCACTTAAAACTCTTTGAATAATAGATTTTATTTTTTTGCAGATGGGTCAGCTCGACGCTCCCACCGCCGATATCGATCAGGAGACAATGACGATCATCCAGGCCAATCGATTTTTGTACAGCCCGGCGAATAAGTTCGGCCTCTTTGCGACCCGAAATCACTTTGATTTTGATCCGCGACAGTTTATAAATAGCTGATAAAATAGGCTTCCGGTTTTTGGCATCCCGGAAAGCGCTGGTAGCAAAGGCCAAGCTGCGGTCGACTTTAAATTTACGGTTGAGTCTGGCCATCCTTTTAAACGCCAGAATCAGTCTTTTCTGAGTGTTAATATGAATCAGCCCGTCGTCAAAAACATCTGTGCCCAGCCGAATCATTTCGCGGTGCTTTTTCAGAACTTTCCAGGCGCCATCCGGCCGGATTTCCACAATGAGTTGCCTGATAGCATTGGAACCGATATCGATCGAAGATAATCTCATTTTCTTAGATTTGCGTTGAATGCAGACAAGGGTCAAGAAAGAAGCTATGTTAGCTTATTATTCAGGACTAAATTAAAAAACAAAGGATAAGCTACATGGATAGAATTATCGATTCACAGTTGGAAGATCTGAAAAAACTGATGCTTGAAATGGGCGGTTTTGTCGAAAAAGCCCTGACGTTCACGACAACCGGCTTACTAAAAAAAGACTTAAGTTTGCTGAAAGAAGTTCATCGCACTGAACAGTTGATCAACGATCTGCAGATCAAAATTGATAATGCCTGTCTGCAAGTGCTGGCCAAACAGGGTCCGGTTGCCAAAGATCTGCGGTTGATTTTAGCCATAATCAAAATTAATACGGATCTTGAACGAATGGGCGATCAATGTGTCAACATTGCGCATATCGGGCGAGAACTTGTTGAACGCGGAACTTCGCGCCCCGTGCCGGACCTCGAGCTGATGTCTTCAAGTGCAGCTAAGATGGTAAAGGCCGCGCTGGATTCTTTCGTCAAAATGGACATTGAAGCGGCCAGACAGGTGCTGGGTATGGATGATCAGGTTGATAAACTCCGGAACAAAATTTATCAGGAATCAACTCTGGCGATGAAAAAAGATATCCCTAATCTGCAGGATTATCTGGATTACATTTTGATTGCACGAAATCTTGAGCGGCTCGGCGATCACTCTACCAATATTGCTGAAGATGTGATTTTTGCATTTTCCGGAAAAGATGTCAGACATGGATCAAGCGATAACTGAGTTCATTAAAAATAAATCGGCACTGGTGGTAGAAGATGAACCTGCCATTGCACAATTGTTGAATATTCATTTAACAAAAATGGGCTTTGCTGTTGAAGTTTGCCATGATGCCGAATCGGCCCTGGTGTTAATTGAGCAGAGGCGCTTCGAACTCTGTCTGCTTGATTGGATGCTGCCCGGTCTGCAAGGCGTGGATTTTCTCCGACAGATCAGACCACAAAACCGTGAAATGAAAATAATGATGGTCACAGCTAAAGCAGATCCCGAATCGATTGTTGACGGGCTTGATTCTGGAGCTGATGACTACCTACCTAAGCCTTTCGATGCCAAAGTTCTGGTGGCGCGGGTCCGGCAATTGCTCCGCCGACTTCAGTTCGAACAGCAACTTCAACAGGCCACTTCGGCAAAAGAAGCCCAAGACAAAGTTTCTTTTGATCAGCTGACAATTCATTTTAGCCAGCACACCGTGCAATACAAGAATAGTGATGTTCATCTGACTTTTTCGGAATTCAAATTACTTGAGGCTCTTTTCAGGGCGCAAGGTCAGGTTTTAACCCGCGAAAAATTAATTGATTCCATTCAGGGCGACGATGTTTCGGTAACCGAACGAACAATCGACACCCACATTTTTGCGCTTCGGAAAAAAATCGGGGCCTGGTCAAAGCATATCGAAACCGTGCGCGGTGTCGGGTACCGCATCTTGATCGCGGTTGCTGATTCCTCAGAAGAGGTCTTGTGATCCAGACAGTTCTTTGGGTGCTAGCCGTCTTGTTGATCAGCATCGTTGCGTACCTTCTGAGTTACGTCAGATTCCGCCGCATGATCGCCCTTCAGACAAAACAGATGATTGCGCTGATGAAAGCCGAAGATATCGATAATCTGCAGATCGGGAATATTTTTTCACAGGTAGATGAAGATTTTTCGGATCTCGAGCGCGCAGCGCTTTCGCTTCGCAAAAAATATCTGCGCTTACGTCGTCAGTCGCAGGAAGAACGCAAGGGCTACGAAACCGTTTTCTCAGGCCTGAAAGAAGGCATCGTCACGGTTGATCACAATCTGCGGATCATTTCATTTAATCCGGCTTTTATGCATTTTTTCAATTGGGCGCCGCTTAAAGAACAGCCCAACTACTTTCTGCAGGATGTGATTCGCGATCCGCAGATAATTTCCACTTTCAAAAACACTTTTGATAATTCTGAAATTCATAAAAACGAAGTTGATCGATTTCAGCTATTTGTAACTCCGCTGCCTTCGAGAATTGAAAACGAGAAATGGTGTCTCGGTGTTTTTTACGATCTTTCGGAACTGCGTAAAACCGAAAAAATAAGAATCGATTTTGTTGCCAATGCCTCACATGAAATGCGCACGCCGGTAACGGTGATTAAAGGTTACGCCGAATTGTTAAAACAGAATCTTGAAGCTGCCCATTCAGAGAGTCAACTGGAGCTGTTGGCGCCCATTCTGCACAGTACCGATCAACTTTCAGATCTTATGGATGAACTGTTGAATCTTTCGAAAGTCGAAGTCGGCAGTTCGCTTGTCAAAATGGAAGTGTCTACCGTTGAAATCACCGAAGAGGTGATGAACGAGATTGAAAATATTCTGAAACTAAATAGCAAAAAAATCAGGATCAGCAACTCGGCGCCGGTTGTTTTCGGTAGTCCTGTTGCCATAAAGCAGGTTTTGCGGAATTTGCTTATCAACGCCATCAAATACTCTGGAAACTCGGATGAAATTACGATCACCTGGGAACAAGGGGCGGGTCTTGTAAATTTAATGGTCAAAGACAATGGACCGGGAATTTCAATCGAGCATCAGGACCGGATTTTTGAAAGATTTTACCGGCTCGATAAAGGACGCAACCGCGATCAGGGTGGATTTGGGCTTGGGCTTGCGCTAGTTAAGCATCACATGCTAAATCACGGTGGAAGTGTAAAGTTAATTTCAGAACCTAACAACGGAAGTGAGTTCATTTGTGAGTTCCCAGGCAAATAATCAGGAAAGTAATAAACTGTTCGAGGCTTTTTTTTTAAAACACTATCAGGGGCGCTGGAAAGCTCTCCGTCAGAATCTATTACTGCCTGAACGCCAGGTTTTAAGAGTAAATCTTTTCAGTAATGAAGTTATGACTTCGGGCCTTACTCCTTGCGAATTTCTGAATGACTGCTTTTGGAAGCCCGAAGGCTTCAGCCTTCAAAAAAACTCGGCCGGGATTTACAACTACTACGTGATGGACCCGGCAAGCGTCATCGTGGCGCTGGCCTTAGAGGCCAAGCCCGATGAACATATTCTCGATATGTGCGCGGCCCCGGGCGGGAAATCGCTGATTCTGGCCGAAAACATGCGCTCAGGTAATTTAATTTCGAACGAAATTTCCGAATCGCGGCGGGAGCGTCTGCTCAGGGTTTTCCATGAGTATATCCCCAAAGACCAACGAATGTTCATCAATGTGAAGGGCCTTGATGCCAATCTTTATGGTTTGCGGATGCCCGATACTTTTGACCGCGTGCTTGCCGACGTGCCTTGTTCCGGCGAGCGCCACTTGTTTGAAAATCAAAAAGAATTTTCGCTCTGGACTGAGAAACGCACTAAAAATCTTGCGATCAGACAGTATTCATTATTGTCGGCCGCTTGGCTGGCAGTTAAGCCGGGTGGGCGCATTGTGTACTCGACCTGTTCGATTTCACCCGAAGAAAACGATGCAGTCTTAACGAAGCTTGTTAAAAAACGAAAGCCGAAAATTCTGCGGCCCGCGTGGATAAGCGAACTCGACTTCATCGAAGAAACTGAACACGGTTACCGTATACTGCCAGACGTTTGCGGTTTTGGTCCGATGTATTTTTCAGTGATCGAAAAAATTTAGTAGTGATAGTTCATTTGGTCTTCAGTGTACTGGTGTTCAGCCTTGAACGGGCAGGCGATTCGCGCCAGGCGATGGTTCGGGGCCGCAAGACAGGGTTTTTCTTCGCAGGTGTTACATGGTGAATCCCAGTCTTTAATCAGAGTTTCCGGAAACGGTGCTCTTGTCAGAAATACCGCACGATAGGCAAACCACGGCCCGTATTCCGAGTTATGATCAAGTCCCAGCAGTGAAGGGCGTGCTAAATTTAAAAATCGTCCAAGACGCTGCAGCGGAATTAACCATTTCTGGTCGGGAAACAATATCAATTTTTCAGTTATAACTTCAAGCTCGCGCAAGGTATGATTATCAATCGGGTGTTTTGCTTTTTTTACCGGCCGCGGCAGTCGTGTCCAGAGAGTTCGTCCGCCGTGAGCCAGCACCGAAAGGGAAGTGAAATTATCAAGGGGTATTCCTGCAGTTGACAGTTCATTTTTTAATTCGGCAGGTAGATTGGAAATTAGGCAGGACCCGAATATGTTCAGTCCCTCGCCGGCCAATTTCTGCAAACAGTTATTCAAGTTTTTCATTTCTTGTCATCCTCCTGCCGGTTGCAAAAAAAGTCATCCCGTAAATTTCATTGTTTCACCCCTCGGGTATTTAAGAGGTATTTTTGAAATTTCTTTTGAAGGTAAGACTTCGTTTGGCTCGGGTTTTATACGGAATTAGACCCAAAGCCTCGAGTGCATTCTGAACGACGTATTCTTTCACATGCAAATACTCTCTACCCCAGCTCACAATCCTGGAATAAATTCTGGTTTGCCAGAATTTATTTTCTTTTTCCCGGGTTTTTAAGGCACCGCCCTGTTTTACCCTTTCACTCTCCAAAACAGGAAATTGGCGAAGAAGTTCCTGAGCAATATGTCCTGCAACAACTCTGAAAAAGTTTCGTAAATCCTGTCGGGTGCGGCCCTTAATCAATATATGAATATGATTGGAGACAATAGCCATTTCATAAACTCTGATTCCAAATCGTTTTTTAGCTTTAGTGATGATTCTTTCAACTAGGGGGCGGTGCCTCAGCAGGGTTCTTGACCCATAGGCAAAATCAGATCTGAGGACCAAATGAAGGGGTTTTTTCAAAGAGAGGGGCCTCTGTTTTTGTCTTTTGCCAAGAGAAAAAGTACCTCCATGCTCTTTGCCGGCATTAAATTCGGGAACAAGATGAAGTTGTTTCATACACCGGAAATCTTGCAAGAATCAGCTCAAGGGGCGGTGCCTTTAAAAGTCAGATGATAAAAGCGCTCTCCGCATTACGGATATCAAAATTGCGGAACGGAACGTAAGCCGAAGGCATAAGAGGGCTCAGTTTGAAAAATATTAGATCGGATCTCGATGTCTATGGGCTAAGCAATGCGTTTTTTAAGCTGACTTGTGCGATAAGCCTGCAGATTGAAGTGGCCGTAGGTTTTAACCCGGAAAACTTCCGTTATCTGGTGTTCAACTTCCGACATGACGTCGGCGCCGAAGCCGGCCGGGGAGTATCCCTTGGCACTTTCAATTTCAGTTATGCAAATTCCACAAACCCGCTCGATAAACTCAGCATTGGTTTCGTGTAAATAGATTTGCGAAAGTAACTCTTCTTCAACGATGTCTGCTATCCATGATTTCATATCGATTTATTCGGATAAATAAAGTAAGATCTAAACTGTGAAAACGCCTAGTTTTTTAGAACTTCAGTCTTTAGTCGAGTATCTTTCCGAGGAATTGGAAGGTTCGCAGTTACAGGAAGTGCAATCCACGGAAGAGGGCATTGTTCTGGCCTTCTATCGCTTTGATAAAAATCCACGAATGAGCTACCTGGTGTTCGATCTTGACCGTACGTTTCCGTTTGTGGGATTTTTCTTCGAAAACCCATGGGCAAAACAGAAGAAGACCAAACCGGTGGCGTTATTTCTGAATGCCCATGCGCGGAATCTCCATTTTAACTCGATCGAAGTGTCTGAAGACCTTGGTCGGGTCATTTTGCTGAGGTTGGGCGAAGACTGCCGTATTGAATCGCGCCTGATTCCGAAGCAGGCTAATTTTATTGTTCAGCAGAAAAAAAAATCTATTTCGTGGTATCCGGTGCAGGAACTGGCGCAAAATGATCTGCGCTTTACCCGTAGCAATGACGAAGAGGAAATAAGATCTATCGCCTTTATGATGGAACAGTGGCTGAGACGCCGCGGGACCCGCGTAGAATCTTTGAGCTCTTCGGTTTTAAGTCCGTTTGATAAGTGGAAAAAAAACAAATCGAAGGATCTCGAAAAAAAGACCAAAGCCTTATTGGCCGTTGAAAAGCAGATCAACCAGTTCAAAACAGAAGAGTGGGCGCCGGTCGGCGAATACCTGAAAACCCAAGGCCTGAAAAGTCTGCCGCCGGAATGGTCGGTCTATATTGATTTTAAAAAATCGGTCTCCTGGAATATGCAGAAATGCTTTGAAAAGGCCAAGGCCGCAAAAGTGAAAATTAAAGGAGCCGAAGCCAGGCTGCAGATTATCAAACAGGAAATAGATGCTCTTTCGGACCTCTCCGAAAAGAAATTCGAACAGTTTCTGAATCTTCAACATGCAAAAAAAGCGGGTAGCCCGCCTACACGGAAAGTAGAAGGCCGTCTTCGTAAAATGCAGCTGGAAGATTCGGGGTTGATTGCTTATATGGGAAAATCCGCTGGCGACAACATGGACTTACTGCGCCGCTCGAAGCCGCATGATCTCTGGTTGCATCTGAAGGATTATCCAAGCGCGCACGCGATTATTCATAAACAAAAAGATCAGAAAATTGCCGACAGCGATATCATCAAAATCGCCGGCTGGCTGATAAAAGAAGGCCTTTCCGAGAAAAAGGCCAAGCTTCTCGGCAAATTTTCGGTGGTCATGGTAGAGTGCCGTCATGTTAAGCCGCTCAAGGGCGACAAGCTAGGGCGCGTCACCTATCACAACGCTCGTGAAATGTTGATTGCCGTCTGAATATTAAATAGAATTAACTATCAAATTTCTGGTCGGGAACAATGGAGAGTTTTTTATGATCGAAGTCAGCCATTTATCGAAATCCTATGGAGAACGAGTTGCGATTTCCGACTTGAATTTTACAATCGAAAAGGGCGAGGTTGTCGGATTTCTCGGGCCGAACGGCGCGGGAAAATCGACGACAATGAAAATCATTACAGGTTTTATGGCGGCAACATCTGGAAATGCCAGAGTCTGCGGTTTTGACGTTTTTGAAAATCCGATTGAAGTTAAAAAACGTATCGGGTATCTGCCGGAAGTCCCCCCTCTCTATACGGACATGCTTGTTGAAGAGTATCTCAGATACGTTGCGGCTCTTAAACAGGTGCCAGCTGAAAAAATAAATTCTTTTGTCGGAAAGGCGCTTGAAAAAACCCAGTTGACGGCGGTGAAAAGGCGATTGATTCAGAATCTTTCAAAAGGCTTCAAGCAAAGGGTGGGGATTGCGCAGGCGTTGGTATCAGAGCCTGAAGTGTTGATTCTCGATGAGCCGACAGTTGGCCTTGATCCCAAACAGGTTTCTGAAATCCGGGATTTAATCAAAGAGCTTCAGGGTGAACATACGATCATACTTTCAACTCACATTCTTCCTGAGGTGCAAGCCACTTGTAACAAGGTTATTATTATTCATGAAGGGCGCATTGTAGCCCAGAAAACAATCGAACAGATCGAAAAAATGAATCACGGCTACATTATGTTGACCGTAAAAACCCGAACGACCGGGCTTTTAGAAAACCGCCTTACGGGAATTGCCGGGGTTAAAGAAGTTGAAATGGTATCGGGCCAGCATTTCCGACTGAAGCTTGATGAACAGGAAGATATTATTGAAAAAATTGCAAGTGAAGTTATCCGTTCCGGTGCGGGGCTCCTCGAACTATCTCCGACTCGGGCCAACCTTGAGGATATCTTCCTTAAACTGACCTATGGACAGAGCCGCAAGGCGGAGGCTTAAAATGAATGCAACACTGATCATTTTTAAAAAAGAATTTTCTGGTTTTTTTAAAAGCCCATTATTCTATTTTCTCTCCTTTATGATGACGATCCTATTGAGTGTACTGTTTTCAATTTCGCTCGATAAATTCTCACAGACGGCTTCAAACGCCATGTTACAGTTCGGCGTACAGCCGCAGGTACTGAATATTCATTATTCAGTTTTTCTACCACATCTTTCAATTATCAACCTGATTTTCATTTTTTTGATTCCGGCGCTGACGATGAAGCTTATCTCAGACGAAAAGAAAGTCAGAACTTTCGATCTGCTCTTAACTTCTCCGGTTAGTTCGGCTTCGATCGTGCTCGGCAAGTATTTTGCGGCGCTCGTTACAATCTTCGGTTTAATTGTGGTTTCATTTATTTACCCGGTTGTAGCGCGGCGGGTTTTTGAATTTTCCTGGGCGCCAACACTCGTGGCCGCTTCCGGAATTTTTCTGGTGGCGGCAGTCTATACAGCAATGAATCTATTTGCCTCAAGCCTTACTGAAAATGGCCTTATTGCCTTCGTCCTTTCAATTATATTTAATCTTTCAATCTGGTTTGTTGGCTCGTTGAACGAGTCTTTCGACTCCCCGATGCTGAAGGGTTTTTTAGAGCACATATCTCTGAATAATCACTTAGCCGCCATGATCGAAGGTACTATCCGAACCAATGGTCTGGTCTTTTTCTTCAGCCTGATTTTTCTGTTTTGTTTTTTGACCGAGCGGGTGATCGAATCATCCAGATGGAGAGCCTGATGAGTCCAAAAGGAAAATTGCTCTTACTGGTTTCAGTAGCCAGCGTTTTATCACTGATGGGTCTGTTTTTCGCGATCCGAGTGTGGATGCCGTTTATGTGGTTTATTGTTTTTCCGGCAGTTGCGGGTTTGCTGGGCTGGCTTGTAATCGACCGTGCCCTGATTCTTGGTTTTGTCGGAATGAAGGCCACTAAACACGGCTTAAATATGGGAGTATTAATTGCCATTACGCTTGCGCTACTGGCTGCGCTGAATTTTTTCAGTGCCCGCCATCATACGGCGTTTGATTTTTCGAGTAGTCAACTCAACACCGTTTCCGAGCAGTCAAAGCAGTTGCTGGCGGCACTCGATGAAGATTTGAAGGTAAAGTTTTTTTATAAGACCGGCGCCGATCGCGCCGAAGACAACAAAAAGATTTTTCGCGAACTGGTCAAACACTATCAGGATGCCAGCAGCAGGATCGCATTAGAGATTATCGAGATCAATGAAAACCCCAAACTCGCAGAAGAATTCGGTGCGAATAAAGGCACAGGCGAAGCTTTCATTCAATACAAAGGCAACAAGAACCGCATCGAAAGCTACACCGAGCAAGACTTTACTAACGCCATTATCAAGCTGACCCGAAAAGAAAAAAAACAGATTTATTTCCTGCAAGGGCATAACGAGCGGAGCATTGATGATGAAAAAAGTGAAATCAGCCTTTTCGGATTCAGGCAAATGCTTGAGAAAAATTCATTTGATGTTAAAAAACTCACTTTAAGTACCGGACTGACTGTGCCACCCGATGCTCACGTGCTCATTATTGCGGGACCAACCCAGCAGTTTCAGGCCGCCGAGTTGAAGGCCATCGAGAACTTCCTAGAGGCCGGCGGCAATCTGCTTTTGCTTCTCGACGAACGTGAAACGCTGGGGCTGTCAGAGCTGTTGAAAAAATTCGGCCTCGAATATGAAAATCATTTTGTTTACAGTGTTCTGAGTACCACAGTTGGTAAGGTCGTAAATCCACAGGCTGCAACGATAGCCGAAGACTATTCACCATCGAATGAAATTACAAAAGTTTTTACCTCTAACCAGATGACGGTATTCCGTAACCCGCATTCATTAAAAATCTCCGGTAAGCCCGAAAAAATAAATCTCGAATTCATTGTTAAAACCCCGAAGTCGTCAGTGGCTTTAGACAAGATTGACAGTAAAGATTATACCGGCGAGCCGCGATCATTTAATTTTGCGGCGATGGTCAAAGGCAATCTGAATTCGTCAGCCAAGGAATTTACCGCTGTTGTTTATTCAGACGCAGACTTTGCCAGTAATATTTTGTTGGGTCAGAATCTTAATCGGGATCTGGCGCTGAACACGGTTTCGTCACTCGCCAAAGAAACCGATCTGATTTCGATAGCGCCAAGAGAACCGCTGGCCTCTAAGATGCTGGTGTCGGCGCCCGAGTTCGGACAATTTTTTAAGTTTACTGTGGTCGGGCTGTTTTTCCCGCTGCCATTTGTTTTTATGATTCTGAGTCTGGTACTATGGCATAAACGGAGACACGCTTAATGAAGTTCAGCAAAACCCTATTGTTTGCCATTGTTACGGCATTTATCATTACCGGAATCTATATTTTTGATTATCGGGCCGGACAGAATAAAGAAAAACTTGAGCAGGCTTTTATACTTGACGGTGATGAAGCGCAGATTAATTACGTTCAGATTATGAAAGGAGACCTGAAAATTGCCCTGCAGAAAAGTATGACGGGCTGGGCATTATTTGAACCTATTCAAGACTCCGGAAACGATGATAATGTTGAACAGTTTCTTGAAAGTCTTTCGAAGTCGCGCCGGATTTCAGTGGTGAAAGATTCAGCCCAGCCGCTCACAGACGCCGACCTGAAGACGTTCGGACTTGATAATCCGGCTGCGATTTTTAATTTCAAAACTAATCTGGGCAAGTCGAAAATTGTTACGGTCGGAAACCTGAAAAATTTTGAGGGCAACAGTTACATCAGAATCGATTCTGATAACCGGGTGCTGCTTGCCGAACCCATCTGGTACATTCAGGCGCAAAACACCCTGATCCATTATCGTGAAGTTAAACTATACCGTAGTAAACTGGCCAATGTCATAAAGGTACGGGTTCGGTCGTTACGGGATGATTTCGAGCTTTCGCTTACCGATGGCAAGTGGTACGAATCGAAGAAAAACTACGGCCTAGATCAGAATAAAGTGCGCGAACTTCTGAAGAATATTTCGAACTCTAATATTGTTGAGTACGTCTTTGAAGGCGAGCCTTCAACCGCGCTTGTTAAAGAAAAGGGTCTCGACAAAAATGTCGTTACGCTTGACCTTGCTACGGAAGACTCAAGCTGGTCGGTAACGTTTAACCTAAGTCAGTCAGAGAGGGCGCTGTACGCACTCACTGAACGCCCCACGTTTGTTGTGAAGGTTGATCCGGTAGCCTGGGAAACTTTCGGCAATCTGGCGCTTGATCAACTTCGAGACCGTACCTCGGCGCTGACATTCAAACCTGAAGAAGTGCAGAAAATCTATTTGAAACAGAATGATACTGAGTTAAATCTGGTCACGGCTGACCTAAACACCGAGCAAATCAAGAGAACCATTGGTAAAGTTCATGATCTTCAGATATCCGAATTTGTTGACAGTCCGGCTGAACGGGAAAAATTTGAAGGCCGTAACATGTTGATTCTGAAAACCGCCAAAGAAAAGCTGGTGCTGCAATTAAACTGGGGGCCGGTATTTAAGATTACCAAAGCCGGACGCGAAACAGAGTATTACTATGCCCGAACCCACTTGTCTGACTCGATATTCGCTCTCGAAAAAAGTCTGATAGATTCACTGGAGTTCGATAAAATCTCTATCGCGAAAAAGTTACCTGAAGTAGCCACTCAAACCGAAGCAAAAGATAAATCGGGAGAAAAAGTTGAACGCTGAAACTATCTCAACCTACACGACTAAATCACCTACACGGGTTGATCTTGCAGGTGGCACGCTTGATATGTGGCCGCTGTTCAACTTCGTTGGGGGCGCAACGACGATAAATCTGGCAATTGATATCTGGACAACTGCTGAAATCAAAACCCGGCACGACCGCCGAATTCTGATTCGCTCTGTTGACCTCAACAAAGAATGGCATTTTGAAAGTATCTCGGAATTTTTTCTTTCCAAAGATACATCACTGGATTTTTACAAAATTATTTTTGTGCCGTTTAAAACGGCGCTGAAAAACCTGAACCACGGCTTTGAAATGATGACAGTATCGCAAAGCCCGATCGGTGGCGGTCTCGGCGGCAGCAGCAGTCTGACGATTTCAATTCTGAAATCTCTGCATCAACTTCTTAAAGTGTCTTTGCCGCTGACGCATGATCTTGTTCACTTTGCCCATAATCTTGAATCTGAAATGCTCAAAACGCCGACGGGCACTCAAGATTATTATCCGGCAGTGACCGGAGGGCTCAGTTTTATCGATTACCATACGCAAAATATCATTCAGACTGTCAGCGCGATAGAAGACACACCGTTTACCGACCATTTTCTTTTAGTTTACACCGGTCGTTCGCACAAAAGCGGACTTAATAATTTTGAAGTACTCAAATCTGCAGTAGCAGGCGACGAGAAGGTTCTGAACGCGCTGAATGAGATCAAAAAAGTCGCGGATGATCTGAAGGAAATAATCCGTGCTAAAAACTGGTCGGCCATCCCGGCGTTGTTTCGCCGCGAATTCGCTGCACGCGTTCAACTGACGCCGGCATTTACCAGTCCAGAAATTGAAAAATTAGCTGAGATTTGCTTAGCAGCCGGAGCCTTGGCTGTTAAAATATGTGGAGCGGGCGGTGGTGGCTGCGTTCTGGTATGGGTTCCGCCTTCGCACCGAGAAAGGGTCATGTCGGCATGTCAAAGCGAAAAATTTCAGTGCCTGAACGCAAAGCCGGTAAGTCCGCTT
>JANOJH010000853.1:0-6534 GCA_031408135.1 Bdellovibrio sp.
GCAATCATTGCCCGTACGTCAAAGCCATCGAAGACCGACTTATTACCCTCGGACAGGATCTTAAAAAGCACGGTATAAATGTGGTCGGGATCTGTTCGAACGATGAAGTGAATTATCCTGATGATAGTTTTGAAAATCTGAAAAAACGAGCCACTGAAAAAAATTATTCGTTTATTTATCTGCACGATGCAACCCAAAGTGCCGCACGGGCTTTCGGCGCTGTCTGTACGCCTGATTTTTTTATTTACGACAACAAAGGCAAGCTTGCCTGGCGTGGGCGCCTTGATGACTCGTGGAAAGAACCCGGCTCTGTGACACAGCGCGAGCTTTACACCGCCGCGCTTGATTTACTTAACCAGCGTCCACTCTCAGGCAAACAGACACCTTCAATGGGCTGTTCTATTAAATGGCTGAAGAATGGTTAAACATTCACTTTACGCCTTCAGTCTCGGGTTTATAATTTTTTTCCTTTATCTATTTCAATATACCGGCGCGTTTAAAACGGTGTCGGTCGATGTTGACGAGCGCGGGCCTTACACGATTATTTTCAAACCCCACCTCGGAGCCTATCATAAGATCGTTACGACGATTGAAGAGGTCGAAGCCTGGGCTAAAGCCAACGGTCTTAAATGCCGTTTGAGTTTCGGCGAATATTTTGATGATCCGCGGGTCGTCGAAGAGGGACGGCTTAATTCGCGTGGCGGCTGCATACTTGACCCTCTCAACAAAGACGAAACCACGCGGCTTGAAAGTGTCAGAAAATTAATGCCTGCCGATTTTAAGATTGCAGAAATCCCGAAATCCAGAGCTGTCGTCGCGTTGTTTACCGGCGCTCCCGGAATCGGCCCGTTAAAGGTTTACCCAAAGGCTGAAGACTATATCAGCGAGCACAAACTGACGCGCCAGGGTTCCGTAATAGAAATATATGAAATTTTTGACCGCAAATCGATGCAGACAACGTACATCTGGCCACTGAAAGATTAATTACATTTTACGATTTTTAAAGTTAAGAACACAGGTTCGGTTTTCGCACTTACAATATCAGGCCCGTTCGCCGTTACATTCAGATCTGCCGTCAGAATCACATCCCGATTGCAATCAGATTCAACTAGAATTCCCGGAGAATTCAACGTAGTAGAAGTTGCAGCAATCAGCGGTTTAGTTTTCTTACCGACCACCGAAAGTGTCAGAGTCGATCTGAGGCCGCGGCCATCCATATGCACAATCTGTGAAATATCCGAAATCTGTAATTTTTGATTTTTTCTGAGCTTAATCGGAAGACGCATGTTGCAGGTTTTGCGTTCAAATGGCGTTTTTGATTTTTTGTCGAGTACAACTTTGATCGAAAGTTCAAAACGGTTTTTTTCACCAATAACAGGAACCATTTTCTGGTCCCCGTAGCAACCGTTACCGGAAACGGAAATGTTTCCTTCAGATAGCGGCGAAGAGTTCGCCACCACTGCTAACAAAACCAAACCGATAATATTCATTACTTACCTAAAACTTTAATGTCGGTTGCGTTCGTCAGAGCGATCTGCGGACGACCTGGTTGTGTCGGCTCTTTGCCTTTGTACTCCGTAATTGCACCGGTGATCTGCACTTTTTTACCAACATACATTTTTTCCATTTCAGCCTGCAACTCTTTGCCTGTCATTTTTGAAAACTTCGCAAAATCCGGCGCCATAATTACAGCCGATAAAAACTTCTTGTAGTCTTTATCAAAATTCAGAAAACACATTTTTTCGGTACACATTGTTGCCGCAATAGTGCCTTCAACAGTTTTAGTCTGGTTGTAAAACTTTGGTGCATCCTGAAAACCAACTGCGGGTTCAGCAGCAAATGCAGAGCTTAAAGTCAAAGTTGCAGCGATCGCTAAAATAGATTTGAGTAACATATTTTTCTCCTGTTAATGGGTTTTTAAGTCACCGGAAAAATATGCCACGCCTTCGTTTTTGATGTCCATTCAAATCTGTTTTGACCTTACACCCCGCGAATTAAATTCAGGGCCGAACCGGCCTTAAACCATTTAATTTGTTCAGTGTTATAGGTATGTTTCACTTGAAAATTCTCAGTCGTTCCATCAGCATGTTTCAGCTGCAACGTCAGATTTTTTCCGGGAGCAATATCCTTTAACCCGCGGATCGTCAGTAGGTCCTTTTCCTGAATTTTTTCGTAATCTTTGACGTTTTCGAAAGTCAGAGCGAGTACGCCTTGTTTTTTCAGGTTGGTTTCGTGAATCCGTGCGAAGGATTTTGTAATAACCGCCGTGCAGCCTAAAAAGCGCGGAGACATTGCCGCGTGTTCGCGTGAGGAGCCTTCACCGTAGTTGTCATCGCCGACAATCATCCAGGCTTTGCCGGCTTTTTGATAGTCGCGGGCAATCTGGGCAAATTCTTTTTTCTCACCATTCAGCTGCGAAATTCCTTTGCCGATTTCTCCCGGCAGGTAAGCATTGTCGGCACCTAATAACATATTGTTAGAAATATTATCGAGATGTCCGCGGTAATTCAGCCATTTTCCACCCGGGCTGATGTGATCGGTCGTGCACTTGCCTTTAGCTTTTGCCAAAACAATCTGATCTACAAAATCATTGCCGTCCCATTTCGTAAATGGTGCAAGTAATTGTAAGCGGTCAGAAGTCGGACTGACGGCCACTGTGGCTTTGCTGCCTTCCGGTTTCTGGTAACCGTGAACGTCTGGTACAAATCCTTTTTCTGGTAACTCCGGTGCTGATGGGGCTTTCAGTTTGATTTTGCCTTTTGGTCCTTCAAGTTCGTCTGTTAACGGATTAAAATCAAGGCGGCCGGCAAGCCCCAGCGCCATCACAAGTTCCGGCGAGCCGATAAAGGCTAGAGTTTCAGGATTAGCATCATTGCGGCCTCTGAAATTTCGGTTAAACGAAGTTACGATCGTATTTTTTTCGCCATGTTTGATATCATCACGTTTCCACTGGCCGATACACGGACCGCAGGCGTTTGCCAGCACGGTTGCGCCAACCGCTTCAAGAGTTTTCATCTGCCCATCGCGTGTAATTGTATTCTGAATCTGCGTTGATCCCGGTGAAACCAGGAACGGCTGCTTCATCATCACACCGATCTGAATGGCCTGTTCCGCGACCATTGCCGAGCGGCCGATATCTTCATACGAAGAATTCGTGCACGAACCGATCAGGGCGCTGGATAAATTCAGCGTCCAGCCGTTGGCTTTTGCCTCTTCACGGATTTTTGAAATCGGGCGCGCAAGATCCGGTGTGTGCGGGCCGACCAAATGCGGCTCTAATACCGAGAGGTCGATTTCATAAACTTCGTCAAAATATTTTTTAGGGTTAACAAGTACATCCGGATCTGCCGTTAGAATATCGGTGTTCTGGTCTGCGATCTGCGCCAGTTGTTTACGGTCGGTAGCCGCAAGGTAGCCCGCCATTTTTGCATCATACGGAAATACCGAGCAGGTTGCCCCGAGTTCGGCACCCATATTGGTAATCGTCGCTTTGCCTGTGCACGAAAGTGATGTCGCGCCTTCGCCGAAGTATTCAACGATTTTATCAGTTCCGCCTTTTACGGTTAAAATTCCGCAGAGTTTTAAAATCACATCTTTTGCGGAAGCCCAACCATTGAGTTTGCCTTTGAGATGCACACCGATCAACTTCGGATTTTTAACTTCCCACGGAAGCCCGACCATCACATCGCTGGCATCAGAGCCTCCAACACCGATCGCACACATGCCAAGCCCGCCCGCATTCGGCGTATGTGAATCTGTTCCGATTATCAAGCCCCCCGGAAACGCATAATTTTCAAGAATAACTTGATGAATAATTCCGGCGCCCGGTTTCCAGAAACCGATGTTATATTTAGAAGAAGCGGTTGCAAGAAAATCAAAAACTTCGCGATTGGAATTGTTGGAAGCGGCCATGTCTTTTTCTTTACCCAAATAGGCCTGAATCAAATGATCACAGTGAACTGTTGAAGGAACGGCCGCTTCGGTTTTTCCGGCCAGCATAAATTGAAGAATGGCCATTTGAGCTGTTGCATCCTGCATGGCAACGCGGTCAGGTCGCAATAATAAAAAACTTTTGCCGCGCTCAATTTCTTGCTCTTGCGGATCGTCCAAATGTCCGTAAATGATCTTTTCAGCCAAAGTTAAGTCACGGCCAAGTCGTTTGCGAATCACCCCGACCTTTGTACGGGTGGTTTCATAAACTTTTTTTACCATTTCGGGAGAAGTTTCGATTGTTGCCATGACATTTTCCTTTCGTAAGAGCCCAGTTCTATTAAAAGAGAGATTACACCCTAATTCTCGGGTAAATGCATTAAAGAAAAAATTGAATAATAGGAATATAATGTAGTAGTATCAAGAATATATGGTCGAAGGTATAGAAGCACTCCTCGCACTCGAAAGAACCGGCACGATCAGTGAGGCGGCTGCCCAGTTACGCCTCACCCAGTCTGCTGTCAGTAAGCGCATTCAGTCTCTTGAAAGTGAACTGAAGCTGAAGCTTATCGAACCAGACGGCCGAAGAGTCAAACTGACCGCAACCGGGCATAACTTTCTAGATAAAGCGCGGGTACTTTTTTCGGAATTGAAGAATCTGAAGCAGATCGAATCCGACAGTGTGTCTAAGAAATTCTCGATCGCGCTATCAGATTCAATCGCGGCGTCGTGGGGACCAAAGCTCGTCAGACTTGCCACAAAAAGACTGCAGGCCGTCGAGTTCGAACTACATGTTCACCGCAGCACGCTCGTTGAAGAAAATGTAAAGCTCGGAAAGTACCATCTGGGACTTTGCATCAGCAGCTCCAAAGATCAACAGGTTTTCTCAAGTCTTATTTTTGAAGAGCCACTTGTGTTTTTACGCAGCCCGACTGAGACCAATACACTCATCACAATTGAAAAAAGCTCCGGCACCTGGAAAGCCATCGAAGAAAAAGTCGCACGCCATCCGAAACTGAAAAATTACGACCTGACCCACGTTGAATCTTTTGCAGCGATTGTGCAAATGGTGCGCGAAGGCTTTGGCCACGGGCTTGTGCCAATGGGGATTGCGCAGACCATGCAGCTGAACAAAAAAGATATCCTCATGCTAAGCCCGAATATCAAAAGACAGATCAAACTCATTTCGAGAAAAAATGTTGCACAGCTTCCGGTTATTGAAGATTTTCAGAAGTTACTGAAAACGCTGGCCTCTGAACTTTAAGCTGGCGCCGGAATTGCAATTTCCACGGTGATGGGAAGTCCTGCTGTGCATTTTATGGAAGAAGTAAACCTGCTGGTCGAGTCTGACTACGGTGACTTCATGCGGAAAGTTAACAGCTATCTCGCTCACCTTGAAGAACAGGAAAGCGAGCACGTTATGCCTGCAATCAGTCAGAAGCTTTCCCAAATGAAAGAATACATCCAGTATCACCCCAATTGGGACGTTTCCTCAACGAGAAAAAAAATATTGCGGGATGCGGATGAGTTGATTACTCTGGAGTCTCAAAATTCCTCTTAATCCGGACTTGTCATGATTATTCTGAGCTCATTATTGTCGCAGAATTTAGTAAATAAGAATGACTATGAAAAAGTCGTTTGGCTTGTCAATATTCTGAAATGGCTGCAGCGATCGCGAAGTGAAGATGAAAAATCCACCAAAGTTGAAACCGTCTACACTGTGCGGATTAAATATATTCTTTCAATGCTCAATAACAATCCGGAGTGGCTCGAAAACTTCGTTACCACTGTCAGCAGTCTGGTTTACACTCTTTCTTCGGTGTCGCAATATGCAAATGCCGGATTTACTTCCAACAGCTTTGTGCATGAGTTCGTTCATCGTATCCAGGAAAAAATTCTGCCGCAGTGGCCATTCAATGAAGATCTTGAAACGTTAATCTACGAAGTTTTTCCGCACGAAATTGAAAGTCTTTATATCGATTTTATCGACGAAACTGTTCTTGAAGAAATGCTTGCGCTTTTTTCGCGGCAGAGTGAACTTCACAAAAAACTCCGAACCGACTTGCTTGCGGCATCTTATGTGCTTTCGGTCGAAGTCCTAAGTAATGTTTTTGCAATCCATAAAGAACTCAATATTACGCGCTACCGGCCCGAAGGCATGCCTGAGTACAAACTTGAAGGGTTGCTGCGTTCAAACCTGAACAATAAAGATACCGATGTACAGCTTGAAACTTTCAAGTATCTGAAGATGATCGAAAAAAATACAAACGAGCTTGAAAGCTCAATGCAGGATACCGGCGTTAAAATTCAGCTCGTTTATTTATTTCAGATCCAGAAACGGATATTGAACCGCCAGCGCATTTTATTAAGTTTTCTCAACAAGGAAATCCCCAATGCGGTCAGCTTCAGGTTATTTCTTTCATCTAATCCTGCTTTTGCCATCATTTTTTAGCGTATTTAATTTATTATCGCATGCAAGGCGTTAACAATTTTTTATGCGTAATCATCGTTTTTGTATTGCTAAATGCGAGTTGTTTGGGCAATAATGATATTAAATTTTAACCATTTTTCATATGGTAAAATTAAATATTTAAAGTTTTTATG
>JANOJH010000862.1:0-1640 GCA_031408135.1 Bdellovibrio sp.
CCGCTAAAGCCTCATTAATATTTATTACCTAAGTTTTATATACTGGTGTCTCATTAAAACCTTGAGCCTCTTTTTCTTCCAATAAAAAATCTTTTACCGATATAAGAATGGCTTTATGCGAAGTGAAAAGCTCGCGGTTAAAATTAATGACGGTTGTAATATCCAGATCTTCAATATGGCCATCTTGCGCGTCTTTGTAAAAATTATTAAGAGCGGAACTATAGTTATCCTGTATCGAGGGCTTATTCAACCACTCCCTTTACACTTTCTTCTTTCTGGGGAGCTTTACCAGGTTCTTGCTACTTTGCAGAAAGTAAATTTTCTGGTCGCTTGTGAAAACTTCCAGGTAATTCAGTATCAAAATCAAAGTCTGCGAACGAATATTCTTCCAGCACTTTTCCGTTGTTCCAGTACCTTGTCCATTTCTGGCTGATCATTAATCCACCTATTTCTTTATAATCACTCCAGAAGAATTCTTCGGGAAGCACATTGCCAGCATCAGTTTGATGGTGATACTCCATTTTTGTAATCAAGTTACTTTTCTCATCCGCATAGAACACCCATTTATCTCTGCCTACTTCTTTCGTATAGCCAATATTCAGCACTTGATATTTTTTGTCAAGCAACTTATTTTTTCCTCCATTTTCTGCAATCACACCATCGTCCTTTAATTTGAAGGGCATAGAAAACCGATAGAATGCCATGGTCATTTCACAGTTTGGCTGACACCATTGAGATTCACACATCATTCCAAGTTCCTTTGCTTTATTTTTAGCGTCAATGAAAACATCATTCTGAACAGCCCAAAAGCCCTGATCGTCTTTGCCGATTGTCACTGGATCCGTGCCAGGTCGATTAGCTTCAATCATGAGTTCAACATGACCATTAATTTTTTCGAAATAGAAGGTTTCAATTCGTTCGCTAAGTTGTTCGCCTGTTTCTGAATAGAGGTGGTGGGTTCTGGTGAACTTACCATGATCAATTTTATTCCAGGTGTCCATCCCTCCGGCTGCTAACACCATGCGATCCACAAGTTGATCGCCTGAAGGCGCCTTGAAAAAATTAAACCAGATGACTCCGCCCACAGCAACTATAAGGATTGTGAGACTTACGGCCTGTATGATCTGAATCCGTTTGATAACAATAGGTTTGATAACATCTCTTAGCTCCAAAAGAAATCGGAATGGATATTTTCCCTCCTTTGATTTTTCCCGATTTTGATTTTTGATTTCTGATTTGTGTGACATAATCGTATAGGTTTAAGATTGCCGTGTCTAATTATTTTGCGATGTAACTGAAGTCCTCAATTTTGGTATTAAGCCAATGGGATAGTTTTTCGATGGCTTTAGGAATTGCAGATTCGACTTCTTCGCTGATTCCTATAGCAAAATCTTCAGTGTGCTTCGCTTCGCACCCCAAAATATATACTTCCGGAGGCAACACATTCACCGCCCTGGCAAGCATAAGCGCCCTTACAGGATTGGTGTAATGCATGTCGGCCAAAAAATTTCTTTTTTCATCTTTTGGCAATTCATTGATATCAGCTGTGCTTGCACTTCTGAAGAAAAGTTCACCGGGCTTACCGCCCCAAGCTACCGCATCAAGGATTACAAGTATATCGTACTGTGCATGTAGTTCTT
>JANOJH010000004.1:0-1139 GCA_031408135.1 Bdellovibrio sp.
TTTTCGGCTCGATGCTCTCAACTCCGATTTTGAACCCTCCGCAAAGTGCGATCCTCGGTCTGCATAAAATCGAAGAGCGTCCGGTTGCGATCAGCGGCAAAGTTGAAGTGCGTAACATGATGTATGTGGCCCTTTCTTATGACCACCGCATGATCGACGGCAAAGAAGCTGTTGGCTTCCTCGTTAAAATCAAGGAAGGCGTCGAGGATCCGGAAAGATTACTCATCGAGGTCTAAAGTGAAGTACACATTGATTACCGGTGCCTCGTCGGGCATCGGTTTCGAATTGGCCAGTGTTTTTGCCAAAAACAATCACAACCTTATTTTGGTAGCACGTACCACTTCGAAGCTGGAATCACTCAAAACAGAAATTGAAAAAAATTTTCAGGTCGTAGCCGAAATAATCACACTGGATCTATCAAAGCAGAATTCAGCTGAAGAACTTTTCGCAGCGGTTTCGAAGAAAAAACTTGAAGTCGATATTCTGGTGAACAATGCCGGTTTCGGTGATCATGGAATGTTCCTGAGTGCAGATGCTCAGAAAATCGAAGAAATGATTTTGCTGAATATTCTTACCCTGACCAAACTGACAAAATTATTTCTTCCGAAAATGGTTGAAAGTAAGTACGGAAAAATTCTGAATGTGGCCAGCACGGCTGCTTTCCAACCCGGGCCATTGATGAGCGTTTATTATGCCACAAAGGCCTACGTGCTGTCGTTTTCAGAAGGCCTCTATGAAGAAATGCGCAACTCGGGAGTTAGTATTACGGCGTTGTGTCCCGGCCCGACGGTTTCTGGGTTTCACGAAGCCGCAAATCTGTCAAATGTGGCCCTGATGGAAATCATAAAATTGCCGACTTCCAGAGATGTGGCCGAGTTCGGATACGCTGCTCTTATGAATGATAAAGCGGTCGCTATCCACGGATTTATGAACAGCGTGGTTGCCAAAACAACCAGTTTTATTCCGCGTATGTTGTTGCGAAAACTGGTTATGAAGATACAGGAAAAACGAATTACTTAATTTTTTTATTTATATGGAGTCTGATATGGAAATGTATGATCTGGTAGTTATCGGTGCAGGACCCGGCGGTTATATCGGCGCCATTCGCGCAGCCCAGTTGGGCCTGAAAACGGCCGTCA
>JANOJH010000005.1:0-3676 GCA_031408135.1 Bdellovibrio sp.
CCGAACACCTCGTCCATCAACGCTCGGACACGATGCAAATTCTCCTCCCCGATCTGAACGGATGACTTTGATAAATTGTACAGTTTCTTTTTCAATCATGGCTTTAAAAACTTGAAAAACCGAAAAAGCTTCCGATTTTTCACACAAAATATAAACCCATGTCTTTCGAGAAAAATCATCGATGAAAGTAATGAAATATCATTTTTTACCATTTTCGTTAGTTATTTTATTGTAAGTAACAGCTATGTTAGTTAATCCTATTTAAGTAACAAAAATAGCCAAATTTGTTACTAAAGGAAAAATGGATAAATCCAAAAGAATAGGGCAATTTTTAAAAAGTTCAGTGGTAGGGGGAGAGCATTACAACACGTATGTACCTCAGAAGTTGCCCACTGAAACCGCACAAGCGATCATTAAATTGTTCAACAAGGATCGTACAATGATTGAGAAATCAGGTAGATCAACGGCAACAATTTTGACATTACATACATATCTACAGAGAAACCCTATATCGAATACTACTAAAATGAAAAAAACTTGTGATCTCGTTTTGCCTTCGATTATGCGTGCCTTGAAAACTTTAGAAGAACTTGGAATTGTGAAAGAAATTACAGGCAAGGAACGGCACAAGGTATTTGTGTACAATGAATATCTGGATATTTTAAGCAAGGGAACTGAACCGCTTAAGTATTAATTTAAGAATTAGGAGGTAAAAATGAGTCGTGAAACAAGAGGCGTCCTGTATGAACCAATACGTGCAGTCGTATATGGAAGTCAAATTTCCACCCTTCGCAAACAATGACGTTTTTAGGGCAGCATTTTTTGTATTTGCTGCATTCAAGAGTGAAAAGTTCCCTTAGTCTTCATCAAAGGTGGGAAATTTGTTGCCGGGGTAAATACTTTGATTGAGTTCTTTATTGTCGATAATATGAATTAAATTAATAACAAGATCTGGTCCTGCACCGGCGCATTTAAAGAAAATTCTGTAACGACCATCACTGAATACCCAAGACTGATCTCCCGTTGTAGGGTGTGCGGTTGCTGTTGTTGGATTTTGTTCGATAAACTGCAAAACGTTATCATGCTGATCAAGAAATTCAGAAACTGCGTCAATGGATTCAGCGGTTTCAAGAATATAATCCTCAATACGTTCTAAATTTTTATTGTAGTTATCGGAAAGTATAAATTTGGCCACGGAAAATTATTTCTTTTTTGTTAAACGATTCAAGCGAGAACGATCACCGATTTTATATTCTTTTGTTTGTCCTGATACAACTTCAGACATGCCGAGAAGGCGGCGCTGCAATGATAAAATTTCTTGCTGCATTTCTTCATAGGCCACTTCTTTCAACAAAATGAACGAATCACCGGCTCTGCGCTGAATGCGGATGGGCTCTTTGGCGGCTAAATCAAGATAGTCTTTAAGTTCTGCTCGTAACTGTTTAGGATTTGTACTTTGCATATAGCCTCCAGAAGCAATGGTACCATTAGGTGTACACTTTGTAAAGGTCAAATTGCATTTGCTAAGTTGCGGAGAATAATGATCTTTTCAATGGGCCAAGTCTCAATAAGCCCAATGAGTTCGAGTTTTGGGTCTTTATACTCGCGAAAAGAGTGCCAAAGCATTTTGTGTCTCGCGAAAATAGAGAATGAAAAGATCAATGAGAAAGCGAATTTTTTAGGTGCTTGTTTGTACAAGCTCACCGTTGCAGAGCTTACAACTGCGATATTTCAAAATTCAGAGAATGGTAGTGGAGGGCACTGAAGTGGCTGGCGCGGCTGAGGGCAGTCAAAAAGGTTACAAGGACTCTGCTTTGGAAAATTACATTACGGTGGCGTCGCCACTGAGCTCTCCGTCGTTGCCATCATCCCGACCTAAATTGGCTTCAGACTTCAAGCCCTCAGTAAAACACGTGTAAATGTCTGCAGCTGACGGCTTGATTAACGGGCACGGATCTATTGCCGGAACCCGGTTACTTTGGCTGATGGCGGCTCCGTTTGGTACCGTACTCAAGTTCATTTTTTTAAATAAATTAGCAATTTGAATACTCAGCAGAACACTCGAATTTTCCGAGAGCACAACACCATTGGGGCCGCCGAGTTCAAACTCAAAACCTTCTGTTGTTACAAAAGTAAACTGGCGCCCGCCTACCGAACCTTTCCAATAAACACTTTTGTTTTGAAGCTCCAGTGGCGCGCCAGAAGGCAGCACATCGGCGTTATGAAGTTGCATTTTAATCCGCCGCAAAGTGGACGTACTTACACGAGCCTGACCAAATGATTCGATATTTGAAGCTATTAAATTAACAACCTTAGGACCAACAAAAGTGATGCTATCACCATCAACTTCGCCAATGACACCAGCGGTGCTGGGCTTAAATTCAACTTCTTTTACCACTATCCAGGCCTCAGCAAGGCTTACGGGTGATGACGTCGAATCGACCAACACCGGCGGCGGTAAGGCTAAGGCAAAATTTTGCAACATTGTTATGAACGGAAATTTTTTACCCGGCTTTAAGAATGCCACGGTGGGTGCAGCCGCTGACCCGGTCATTGTAAAACTAACCAGCGGATTACCGGTAGTGGTGCCGCCGGCCTCATTTTTTTGACAACCGAAGAGCTGCAATATAAATAAAGTCAGAAATATTATGACCACGTTTTTCATAAGATTATTTTCCCATGTTTTCGCTTCCACCGGAAGACTTTTTGGTTAATGGAAATGCGGCTAACTCAATATGATATACTTCTGAAACTTGCTGTGTGGTATTATCCACGCTTTCGATATCAGAAATTGCGGTTTTAAGAATTTCCTGGATTTTTTTAAACTGATCTTTACTTATGGCAGCAGTATGACCGAGCAGCAGTCTTTCTTCGCGCGCTACGTCTTCGATAGAAGTTTTAGCCCATTCGAGCATTTGCCGGTGAAACTCACCGAGTGAAATTTTGAAAACGCCCTCGTGGCAACTTAATTGTTTGTCAGCAACGCGAAATTTCCCGGGCTGTTCTTCAATAATGAAACCAAATTTTAATAGAAACTGCATACTTTCAAAAACTTCTTTTTGCGATATGCGCCCTCGAAGTCGAGACTGAATCCAGGCGTGATCATTTTTAAACTCTGGCAGGTTCACGAGCTCACGTATAGCCACATAGTACCACCGGCTTAAGTATTGATGAACCTCGAGTTCAGAAACATGGCCTTGCTTGTAGTCTTTTAATTTTTGTAATTCCGTAAGCGCCTGTACGCGGTCTTTAGGGTTTTCAGACTCGGCGATCGTTCTTAGCAGGTCTAAGTAGCGGATTTCTTTTTGCGATAGTTTTAATAGTGGCTTAATTTTTTCGGAGGTTTTTGCGGCCAGTTTTCGTTTTCGGCCAAAACACATCGGAAGATAGCCCGAAGCGATCCCGGCTTCTTTGGCTATCTTCCGTAAACTGAATCCACGTTCTTGGTCCTTAAGATAGGTGATCCAATCTTTCAAAAATTCAAGGTAGTCATGATAATCTTGAATATTTGGTTTCATCTATTAATCTTGAACTTCGTCTTCGCCGACTTCGATCTCGCCGTCGTTATCGCTGTCACAGCCGAATTTTCCGGCTTTCTCTAGGCCTTTTCGAAAACACGTGAACAGGTCAGCAGCCGAAGTTCAAGATTAATAGATGAAACCAAATATTCAAGATT
>JANOJH010000008.1:0-1514 GCA_031408135.1 Bdellovibrio sp.
ATTCGGGGACATGATGAATGATATATCGGCAACATTTCATTTTTGACACTACATAGCTTCAGATAGCAGGTGGCTCCTCCGGAGCCAGACTCTTCAAATTGAATTCTACTTCTATAAACAGGTTGCTCCTCTGGAGCATAACTATCAAAACATGTGTCCTAAAGGTAGCCGTTTCGGAGAGGGTGGGGGTGAGGTGACACTGAGTTCATTGGTAGAAGGGCAGGGATGAGGTTGTAGTAAAACGCCTAAAGTTGCAAGCCGAACGTCTATAAATATTCTTTTTATTCCTTCCAAAAAAACGTTTTGTAACGTGCCAACCTCTTGATGGTTGTTGATTTTATCACCTATAAATATTTCGTTTCAGCTATCAAAAACAGCATCTTTTAGCAACTGGTTGCGTGTATTCAATTATAAAATTAAACACACAACATTTATGGACTCAGGTCACGTAAAACAAGTTGCAACCTTTGAGAAGCTCTTAGGTTTCTGCAACGCCCACGGTGCCATGTTTAACCCGAGCAAGGCTGCTATTAAACCCACTGCCTTAAGCAACCTGCTCACATCGGCACAGCACTCGATAGAGGCAGTGAAAACAATGCGAACTGAATACGACAATGCGGTGAACAATCGTAATCAGGCGTTTGACGAGTTACCTAAATTTATGACGCGCATCGTCAACGCGTTGGCTTCCACCGAGGCGTCACCGGCCACTGTAAAAGAGGCTTACATCTTCAGCAACAGGATGCGTCCACAACCAAGGTTGCGTCCGGCTATTCCTTCAGGGAATGCCAATGCAGAAAGTGAGCCTGCCTCCACACGGAGTATTTCTCAGCTCGACTTCGATTCGAAGACCGACAACTTTGAAGCTCTGGTGAAGGTGGTGAGTCTTGAACCTTTTTACAAACCGAATGAAGCTGATCTTAAGGTAGCTTCCTTGCGGGAGAAGGCCGCTAGTCTCAATAGTATGAACACAGTGGTGATCAACACACAGGTTGCCCTCAGCAATGCAAGAGCTGACAGAAACAAACTCTTGTATGAGACCAATGGCATTCATGATTCCTCCAAAGCGATCAAGCACTATGTAAAAGGAGTGTTTGGATTTCAGAGCACAGCCTACCGTCAGATAAGAGGCTTAGCATTCAAAGATCAAAATGTTGCCTAAGATGCTTGTAAAAAAATAAACCTCCGGTGGTCAGGTTGATTGCCGGAGGTTTTAAAATCCTACTCTGTTTAATACTTACCCTTATGAATTTAAAATATAACATAGCTCTCTCCCTGTTGCTGGGAGTTCTGATAGGAGCGTATCTTTCTAATCATTTTTTTAGCAGCCCACAACAGGTTAACCAAATACGGTTGGAAGAAATTCTTTCCATCAAGGAACTGCATCTGGTGAAGCACACGTATAACGATCTGTTCTTCTTACACCGGAAAAACGATTCACGCAAAAGCATTCGTGCTATTGTGCAGGTGCCTGTCAGTATTACCTCCTACCTTAATCTGAAAGAGATTAAGCT
>JANOJH010000023.1:0-10443 GCA_031408135.1 Bdellovibrio sp.
CTTTTCGTCATTCATTCCTACAATGAAAGCAACTCAAAGAAAGCGACTGCTTACGTCTACTTCCGCGAAATGATTACGGTGATAAAAAAACTTAAAAACGGCGAGGCCTTGGTTTATAACTTAACCTACGGCAGAGGGCCCGATCTGCTGTTTCATTCGGTGGTTTTAAGAATGCTGAAAGGCCAGCATCAAACATTTATCGACGAATTAAAAGCGCAGTCGCGCTGACTATTTCAAATAGGTATCAAACCAGTTGAACATTTCGTAAAGAACATGCTCAACCGATTCAAGTGCCGCGTATCCATGAGATTCTTCCGGCAATAAAACCAGTCTGACATTTGCACCCTGACCTTTTAGGGCTTCAAAGTAGCGTTCGGACTGCAACGTAAAGGTGCCGGAGTTGTTGTCGGCCTGACCATGAATCAGCAACATCGGAAATTTCATTTTTTCAGCCTCGTAAAATGGCGAAACTTTCAGATAGGTATCTTTAGCATCCCAAAAAGTCCGACGCTCGCCCTGAAATCCGAAAGGTGTGAGGGTTCTGTTATATGCACCCGACCTTGCGATTCCGGCTGCAAACAGTTTTGAATGGGTCAACAAATTTGCAACCATAAATCCGCCGTAACTATGTCCGATAATTCCCACTTTTTTAACATCGATCAGATTTTTTGCGGCAACGGCCGCAATTGCGGCCTCGGCGCCGGCAACCAACTGCGGTAAAAACGTGTCGTTCTTGGTTTCTGGATGCCCGATGATCGGAATTTGCGCGTCTTGAAGGTAAGCGTATCCGCGCAGCGCAAAGTAAACGGCATCGGCTCTGAACGGCGTTTCAAACTTGTACGGAGTGCTGCGCACTTGGCCGGCAGTTGCAGCATCGGTGTATTCCAACGGATAGGCCTCCATGACCATCGGATATTTTTTTCCTACTTCATAATCCAGTGGATAGTACAGCACGCCCGATAACTCTACTCCGTCGTTTCGCTTGTACTTGATGACTTCTTTTTTCAGTTTACTCATAATTTCAAATGGATTTGTATCGGCATAAAGCAGTTCTTTTTTGGTTTCAGTTGCTCCGATTGTGTTGAGCATGATTCGCGGACTGATACGATTTGTTTCGTAACTTGTCAGAAACGATGTAAAATCGGTTTCATCAACAAAAGTAAGAAAACTTTCAAATGTTTTATCACTCGATCTGAAAATTTCCCTTTTTTCGAGGGTTGAAAAATTAAAGCGGTTCAGAAAGGGCCGATATCCTTCAGGGGTTGCGCCCCGCCCGACCAGAAAAATGCTCTGATTATCTTTTTCAACGGCAACGACCGCACGTTTATATTTATTGTCGATCATGTATTCTGAACCGGGGTTTCCGTATTCATCACTTTCGTTAAAATTAAAAATCTCTTTTTCAGAAACAATCTTCAAATTTTCATACTTGATGAGCTTCGTGTTGATAAAAGTCGAATCCCGTTCGTAGTCGCTGACCATGTACCCCAAACCGCGGTCGAGCACTTTTAATCCCGCAAACCGGTTTTTGGTCTTATAAATGCTTTCTACCCGCGTCTGAGAGTTAGCTAGCAAATGCAGTTTAAAAATCTCATCGCGGAAAGCAACTTTGTTTTTCCAGTCGCCGCCATCGAGGGCCTCAACATAAATCAGAGTAGCCGGCTCATCCGGTAGCCAGTGCAGCCCGCGGGGCCCTTTTATTACGCCGTTAATCGGTACGTTTTCGTGCGGACCGCTTTTATACAATGGGACTGTGCCCCCGCCTCTGACATCCCAGACTTCATAGCTCTTAGTAAAATAACCCAATGGTACAGCGTAAGAATAGGGTTTTGTAATTTTTGAAATCAAAAATCGAGTGCGATCCGGCGAGAGCGAAATATCATAATATGCAGCGGGCTTTCCGAAATCGCGGGTTGAACCTGATTTTATATTATGAATAACCAGTTGAGCCTGAATGGCTTTTGCAAGAACCTCTTCATCCTGCTGATTCTTCAGTAAGTCCTGATAGGTCCGGTTCTGGGCCACCATACCTTTTGATACCTGAACCACCGGTCCGGTTGGCGGCAGTTTTTCAATCTTGATTTCAGACTGCTGCGACTTTAAACGTTTTGATATCAGGATTTCCTGATCATTCAGCCAAAGAAAACTGTTTCCCGTGATTTGATTCAGACAGAGGCCGGGAATTCGTTTCTTTTTCAACGAAGGGATGTCGACCATCCAGAGTTCCAGACAGCTCGGCGTTTCAATTGAAACCAGAAAATGCCTACCGTCTTCTGGCCACCCCGACTGCGAAATAATAGTGCCTTTCGGAAACGCGATTTCACGGTCGTTTCTTTTTTGCATATCAAAATAGACCAGGCGATTAGTATAAGAACTCGAGATTCCCGTGTAATTCTTGGGGTTAATTCTGAGCCCGGCCAGCTTAAGTTGCGGTTTTGAAATAAACGCAACGCTTGGCGTGTACTGCCTGAATTTTTTTATCAGCGCGGTATTCTGATAATTAAGACTGGCCGATGAAAAAGAATCGGCCCGTAAAAGATCCGAAACCGGTTTATCAGTTTTCTGGTACAAAAGTTCTGCATACAAAAGATTCACAAACAACAATCCTGAAATAAAAATCAATAAATTTTTCATAGGTTGATTTTTACCGAATACAATTGATATTTCAAGTATTAGTGCCGGATAATCAAAAAAACATTAAGCTAAGGAGTTTATATGGTAAATGATTTTAAAAAATTTATTGCTCAAGGCAACGTTCTCGACCTCGCAGTCGGCGTTATTATCGGTGGCGCCTTCGGAAAAATCGTCAATTCAATGGTTAACGATATGTTGATGCCGATCATTGGTCTGCTGATGAACGGCGTTAATGTTGCGGGCCAGTTCATCACCTTAAACGGCGAAAAGTACGCCACGATCGAAGAAGCTAAAAAGGCCGGTACGGGTGTGCTGGCTTACGGAAGTTTTCTGCAGAACACGATAGATTTTTTAATCATCGCATTTGTACTGTTTCTTGTGGTCAGACAGGCCTCCAAACTGAAGCGGCCTGAACCTGCACCGATCGTGTAAATATGACAATTTGTGTCTGGCTGTAAGATTTTTATTGGCCCGCAGCTTGGCGCAAGTTCTAAAAACTCGAGTTAATTCATGTGTTTAGGTGATTGAGTGGGCCTTGCCATTTGAGGCATGTAAATTGAAACTAAAAGCTGGATAAGACTACCACGAGGAGTATTTTATGAAAGCTTTTTTAACAGCACTAATTTTATTTTCGAGCCTTTTAGCACAGGCCAGAGTTATGTTTCCTTCTTGTGAAGAAAGAGTTAATTGTAATGCACGCACCAATACGCAGATCTCCAGCTATCGAGATCTTCTTTATGATGCTTTGTTAAACGATCGTGAAAAAATGAAGTTGAATTCTGCTAAATTCAAAGCGATGTCAGAAGGAGATCGCTTTTTAATGCAGTCTTTTAAAAATGATTCTTCACTCAGCAAAAGCATAAGATTTATTGACGACGTAATTGAGGGAAGCTGTAACTGCAATGAAACTGTTAATTTCCTATCAAGTGCTTTAGCCAACGTAAACGAGTTAAGCCGAAAATAATTTTATTAAGTTTTGACGCAATAGGATTGCCTTTGAACCCGCTTGCCAACGCCAGGCACAGCTTTTAGAACCTTTGTAATATGAAAAAATTATTTGTTCTTGCCGCCGCTGCATTTTTATTTTCTTTCACAACCCTAGCTCAACAAATTGAGCTGAATTTTACCAATCCGAAATGTCAGGCTTATGAAGGCAAACCGCAAAATGCGTTCTGTACCCGCGCGGATCTTCCGCGCGCACAGACAAATCCCACCGGCCCGTACCAGAAAGTTTTATCGCTTTTGAAAAATAAAAATAATAAACACATCACTTTAGGCACCATGACGTTTTCGCATAAAGATGTGGCCACTGCGCTTTGCCAGACGATCAAAAACGGCGTGGGTGTTACAGTGTTGATCGACGCCGGTTCAGAAATGACGGTTGCAGAACAGGTTGAAGCCTGCGGCGGCGAGCTGGTCAAAATCGGAGCGGCCGAAACCAACGATCAGCGCGGAGATCTCCATCATAATAAATTCATCTTGATTGAAGCCGCCGATAAAACCACTTTGGTTTTTGCTACAGCGAATTTTTCAAATCCGGGTCTTACGATCAATCATGAATCGTGGACTTTCGTTACCGACGCCGAAAACGCGCCGATCATGCAGGATCACCGTTGCTTGATTGCCGCACTTAAAAACTACCGCGATAAGCTGTCGCTGTTCAGACAGGATTTGAGTGAATGTCGCAAAAATCGTAAGCCACAGGCAAAAATCGAAAGCCTTTTTGTTCCGGCCGATTCGGCAAAGCTTGTTAAACTGATCGAAGACAACATTAAAAAATCCTCGCGCGTGCTGATGACTTCTAACCGTTATTCATTTGACCGCATTACAAAAGCCTTTGCAACATCTGCAAGTACCGACAACCGCGCACTTTTTGATGACGACCTTTACTGGGGCGGAATTCAGCCCACCGCTGATTATGTCAACGAAGCTGTGGATGCCAGAAAGATCGAACAACTCGAAAAAACCAGCGTCAAAGTTAAGTTTATGCAAACATCGTTCGGTGCCGCACAGAAGATGCACAGTAAATTCATCGTGTTCGATGATCTCGTCATCATCGGTGCCGGAAATTTTACCGCCAGCGGGATGATGTCGAACTTTGAAAATTTTTATGTCATTCGTGATGCGATAACCGTAGCGCTTTTCAAAGCTCAGTTTGAATATCTGTGGTCAATCGCTTCAACGCGCAAACAAATGCCAAAAGACTACACCGACCCGGGTGCGCGTACAAAAATGTACGCCGTACCTAATCCCCCGTAACTAGAACGAATTCATTGGACCGAACAGAGAATGCGACAAAAATGCCGCTGCTGTACAACCCAAAGTGTATTTCCTAGCGAATGAAACCTGCACATAATTATAATTCACATTATTAGGTAAAATCCTAAACCCTACAGAGTTGATGACGAACTAGTTTCACAACAGAATTTATCTCTATTCTGTTTCGGCGTATATTGGGATCTGCATGCTTTGGGCCGAACGTCATGACGTGAAGCTCTCTCATTTAAGCTGGATGCTGACACTTTTAGTCTTACTTACTGGGCTCTTCAGCGACATCAGGGGTTCGTTTGAATTCTGGAAACAAAGCAGTTGATAAAAAGTCAGATCTCAGGCCAAAAAAACTGCAGCGTAACCGACTACAATCCGCACATCCAGTCAGGAATTGCGCCGTGGGAGTTTCCTTACTACACGATTTTTAACTGGGATGAATTTAATGGGCGTTTTGTGGTTTGCGATCTGAAGAAGCAATTCCCGATTTGCGATTTTCGTTTTCTCGAAACGTTTGTGAACGCTGAATGTGAGAAGGAGCACCCTCCAGATTTTGATTCCTTACTAAAAAATCCACGTACTACAGTTATGAACGAGTAGCAGGTCTCAGGTCGAGACAAACTCCCCTGCGAAGAACAAATTTAAAGTCTAAAAAATTGTCGAAAAACCGGAACATTTTTATCGATTTTGCGAAAAATTCGAAAGGACTCGGCTAAATCAAAAAAAGTTGTATAATCAAAGGAATGACAAAACAACTTGATGATACGACATTAATATCAGAAAGTGAGTTCGAAAATTTCGGCTCCTTCATATTCTTGAAGAAGCTGGCCGCAGGAGGCATGGCCGAAGTTTTCCTGGCCCGCCCCGCCTCTTATCTGGCAAATGGGCGCCTACAGGTGGTAAAGCGAATACTTCCTCACATCGCGAATATTCCACTGTTTCTCGAAATGTTTCAGGCCGAGATTAAAGTAATTTTAGGCTTTAATAATCCGCACACCATCCAACTTCATGACTTCGGCGAATTCAATAAGCAGCCTTACATTTCAATGGAATACATTGAAGGAAAAAGCCTTAAAGATCTCATTTCAAAATACAAGGAACGTAATCAGTACATTCCCATACCGCTGGTGCTGAGTTTAATTTCGCAGACAGCCGCCGGCCTGAGTTACGCCCACACTTTTGTAAATCAGGTTACAGGCGAAGTGGTCAATGCCGTTCACCGCGATATTTCTCCCCATAATCTCATCGTGAGTTACAGCAGCAACTTAAAGGTTATTGATTTCGGAATCGCCAAGGCAATGAACAGCTCGGTTGAGCAGACTCAAACCGGCACTCTTAAAGGCAAAATCGCCTACATGGCCCCAGAACAATTTATCGGGCACGAACTTGATGCACGAGCCGATCTATTTTCACTTGGACTCGTGGCTTGGGAACTTCTGACCTTATGCCGACCGTTCAGCAAAGAAAATGACAGCGACATCGTCGTTCTTGAAAAGATCAACCACTGTGACGAGCAAATTGTCAGGCCATCGCAGTTTAATCCGGCTATTCCGAAAGAAATTGATCATCTCATTTTAAAAGCGTTAAGAAAAAATCCATCCGAAAGATTTTCCTCAGCTAAAGAATTTCAGCTGGCCGTTCGCGAGGTAATGATAAAATACTACCCTAGTTATACGTACGCAGAAAATGGCAAAGCGCTTGTCGAAACTTTCCGCAATGAAATCATCTCTGAAGGCCAGGAAATACGGGATCTGAATCAGAAAGCACAGGCCAATCTGGTTGATAAGCTCGTACATGAGTATGCTCCGGAGGATAAATCCAAAACCCAGATAAGTTCAAATTCGGGTACTTTGAATTTTCGCCTTAAAAACATTGAAGAATTGTTGAAGCAGCGCACTTCTGCCCGACAATACTTTTTTGTGTTTGCTGTCATTGCCTGCTTGATTGCACTTAAGATGAATGAAAATAGTGCGATCTTCAGTTATATAAACAGCTTTCATAATACTTCTAATTTGCCGACAACCAGAGGCGACGAAGTCAGAAAAAATACGAAAGTAACCAAAGGAAAGGAGAGACGAACTGCCGTGGTTGAGGAAATAAAACCTCAAGATCCGATAGATGAAATTTTTGGGGATCGGATTTTTAGGAAATATTCGAACGCACCGCTTCTGCAACGGGAAGCAGGTACCTTTTTCGACTATTTGGAATAGACTTAGATTATGCAAAAAATTATTCTGAATTTTTCACATCTCGCAATTGGAGTTATGGCACTCACCTGCGGCCTTGCTGTAGGCTTTTTTCTAGATTTAAATAGAGATCCAAGCCCAAACGAAGACTCAATGGTTTATGCAATTGTGGGCGATAGAACTATTCTTGGCAGCCAGATTTTACCACTAATCAAAGAGGATCTGCGCCAGATCGAAAGAAAAAAGTATCTTCTCAAGAAGAAGGCTGTCACAGACTTGATTTTTGAAGAACCGCCGGTGACTGAGTCTGAATCGCAACTAAACGAATCGAGTAGAGAAGGCTTAGCCGATTTTTTAAAAAAACGGAATCTTAATCCTAAAAAAATGACTAAGAAACAGCTGGAAGATGCGTCCAGCAATTTTAAAATTTTCAGCAATATGCAGGCGCGAAAAAGGCAAGAACACGAGCAAGTAAAAAGAATGAAAATCGAATGGCGAATTCCGATGACATTTTTAGACGAACCGATTGCTGTAAGTAAAGGCTTTCTGTCGCCGCTTATCAGTGGATCTCCGGCAAGAACTCTCATTGTTTTCGCGAATTATCATTGTCCTTACTGTCTGGAAGCTTTTCATAAAATTGATATTATCCGGGAAAAATATAAAGACAGGGTCAGGCTCCATTTCCGTTTCGCGCTGAATGAGCCCGAAACCTCAGTGGTTTTTCTTAGTGCCGTAGCCACCGCCTGTGCCGATAAGCAGAAAAGGCTTGATGTATTTTTTAGAAATATGTTTGAGACAGTTCCAATGAACACTGCTCAACTGATGATGATAGCTGAAAAATCAATGTTAAACAAGCAGCAGTTTGAAAATTGTATGAAATCCGATTCTGCAAAATCGCAAGTGCACAAAGATATTCAGGATTCGAAAAAATTGGTGCTTGTTCAGCCCGCTGTGATCTTTATAAATGGACGACAATTTGCCATTCAGGAACCACTCGACTACCTTGAGGACGTCATTATTCAGGACTAATATGCCGGAAACAGGACTGAAATCTCAGATCTGGACAACGCCCCTCCACAATCTTATTTTGACACAAAAATCTGGCCGGCAATTATTATGAAAAACCGACATTATTCCGATAAGTTAAGGTGAGAAAAGATCACCCAGTACGTAGGTTGTTTACGATTTTAAATCGTCGAGTCGTTATATTTTTTATAACGGCTGTCCTTTTGTTTTTTGATTCAGCTCGTGCGCAACAGATGTTTTATCATTTACTCGGTTCAGCAAACCCAATCGCAAATTTTACGTCAGCGTCGCAAACATTTAATGAAATCAATGGCGTGTGGGTTGCCTGGCCAAATGTACTCTCGTCTTGGTCAAAACGTCGGGAAATTATTTTAGTCGGAAGCTCACCTTCAACTTTAACAGATTTTCCGATCATGGTAAAACTAGATACGACCCGCATCACCTATGCCGATACCCAAGCGGCCGGGCAAGATCTGCGCTTTACTGATAGCACGGGGAATATTTTATCTTACGAGATTGAAAGCTGGAGCGCGATTGGTACATCAACTGTCTGGGTAAAAATTCCGAGCTATGCGGCAGAGCCTGCGCGAACTAGTATTTGGATGTACTACGGTAATGCGGTAGCAGTCGATGGGCAGAATGTGTCGGGAGTGTGGGATGCAAATCACGCTGGTGTTTGGCATTTAGATGGTGATGGTAGCGATGCAACCACAAATGCAAATAACGGAACGGTGAGTGGCGCAACTTCTGGCCCTGGTGTTTCTTCTGGTGTTGCTATGGCATTTGCAGGAGGCACTAATTCAATTCGTTTACCAGATACAATTTTTTCCAATAGAACTGTAGGAACCTTAGAGGGATGGTTTAAGACATCTTCGGCAGATGTGCCCTTATTTGGATGGACAATTCCTGCATACCCGGCAACCCCAAGCTCATATGTTCCAAATATTTATATCGGCAGTGACGGAAAATTACATGGCATGCAATGGTATCCTTCTTCGAGTCCAATTACCAGCGGTGGAGCCGTTAATGATAATAATTGGCATCATGTGGCGCTCGTTTTGAATAGTGTAAATCTGCAAACTCTCTATTTAGACGGACAATCTGTAGGTACGCTTGGTGGTAGTATTGTCACATTTACGAATTCGGCAAACTATATAGGTTTTGCTTTTTCGACAAGTTGGCCGGCTTCAGCAGGCGGTTGGCGGGCCATGAACGGTTCGCTTGATGAATTCCGGATTTCTTCGACAGCGCGTTCAGTTGACTGGCTTAATGCGAATTATCTATCAATAAAAGATCAACTGGCTCTTTTCCAAACAGAGCAAACCCCAACAAGTGGTGCCGCTTTAGTGACGGTGCAACTCAATCAACCGGCAACAGATACGGTTGTAATTCCCTACACGGTATCCGGTACGGCAACTGCGGGCACGGATCATTCTCGCCTAAGCGGCAATCTCACTATTGCTAGCGGCAGCAGTTCAGGTTCGTTAAATGCCTATATTCTTCGTGATAATTTGGTTGAGCTAAGTGAAACCGCGATCTTAACTTTAAATGCCCCGCCGACTAACGCCACCCTCGGACCAGACAGCGTACACACCATAACCATTACCGATGAAGTTTTATTTGCACCCGTTGCGACCAATGATATTTATCCACAAACAAATTTTAATGCGCAAACACTTACGGTTTTAACTAATGATACCGATGCCAACAGCGATCAATTACAAATTACCGCTGTGGGCGCGCCAACTTTTGGAACCGCTGTAATTTCAACCAAAGCCGGGCAATCGATCATTTACACGCCCAGTGAAAATTTTTCTGCCAGCGACAGTTTTACTTACACTATTTCAGATGGCCGGGGCGGTACAAATACCGCGACCGTTACAATTAATTATCAAATTCCCTTTACTTGGCTGGGTGCGGGCAGCGATGCCAACTGGCTGACTCCGGCCAATTGGTTGGGTGGCGTTGTTCCGGGGGCAACAGACACCGCTTATTTTAATAATCAGTGCACGACTTATTGTAACCCGGTACAGACTGCAAATATTTCGGTTGCCGGTCTAAGGATGAATTCAAGCTACAGCGGCACGATTGCGCAAGCTGCGGGTTTTACATGGACAATCGGAGCAGCTGGCTGGACGCAGCGAGCGGGAACATTTGCTGGTAGCAATGCCGCAATAAATTTTAATGGGGCTTTTAGTTTAATAGGCGGAATTTTTACCGCAACTTCCGGAGTTGTAACTTTTTATGTTATTGCGAGCGGGCAGACTCCGCTAAGCATTACCGGCGGAACATTTAATCACAGTAATGGCACACTGGTTTTTGACGGAAC
>JANOJH010000047.1:0-3182 GCA_031408135.1 Bdellovibrio sp.
TTACCTTTACCCAGAAAATCTTTTATTGAAGACAGGATCTTATCGCGGCCTTCGATCTGACTGAGCGTCAGGCGATCATCGTTGGTGAATTCCTTTTGCAAGTCTTTCAAAAATTGACCGCTCCCATACTTACTTTCAACCTGACCGTACGAAAACACATTTACATTCGGAAGAAAAAAATCTTTTAAGAGGGATAGGCAAATACGCGTGTCTTCGCCGCTCCAGTTGTCGCCGTCGCTGAAATGAAATGGATAAATATTCCATTCGCTGGTGGAGTAGTCTGCCTGGATAATTTGCTGACAAAGTTTGTAAGCCGAACTGATTAAAGTTCCACCCGACTCGCTGGTTTTGAAGAAAGTATTTTCGTCTACTTCTTTGGCTGAAGCATCGTGAATGATAAATCGGGTGTCTAATCCTTTGTAATGCTTTTTCAGCCACGTGTTTATCCAGAAAGATTCGAGCCGCACAATTTCCTTCTGCTCATCGCCCATCGAACCGGAAACGTCCATCATGTAAATGACTACCGCTTTTGTATGCGGTTGTGGTGCCTTTTTAATGGCGCGGTACTGGTAGTCGCGCCGAATTGGAATAATAACCGGATCAAGTGGATTGTAGGTGCCTGATGCAATGTAGCGGGTCAGTGCTTTTTTATAGGTCTGTTTGAATTTTCTTAAACCTTCGGGACCAACCGGCGCACTTCCGGAATATTTATTTTTTACAGTTTCGATATTTTTTGCGCCCTTTGGTTGAATTCGCGGAAGCTCGAGTTTTTCGCCGAGAATCTCGGCCAGTTCTTCCATCGAGATTTCAACTTCGATCATATGCTGCCCGGGTTGATCGCCGGCCTCACCCTTGCCGCTACCGGCCTGACCCGAGCCTTCGCCCGGTTCGCCGTCGCCCTGGCCAACACCTTGTTCGTTTTGTTTCGGGCCGTATCGGAAGGTGGGAATATCAATGCGCGGAATCGGAATTTTAACGAATTCATCTTCGCGCCTGCCGATCAGCTCGCCGTTCGTAACATAGCGTTTGAAGTCATCTCTGACCTTGCCTTTTATGATACTTTTGAACCGGCTCTGATCTTCGCGTATCGACATTCAATCCCGCCTATTTATTTTTAACGTCGCCCCTAGCAAAAATACTGGCGACGTAATGTAAAACATCCGTTGCAGAAATTTCATCATAGCCAAAATCTTTAATCAGCCTAGATTTAACAATATCTATTTTTTCCTGCGTGTCTTTGTCGGCCACTGAGCTTACGAGGGAAGTGAGCTTAATGCTGTCTTTTTGATCTTCGAATAGCTTCAGCTCAAGCGCTTTGTGCAATCGATCATTCATTTTATAATTGAACTTTTTGCCGTCAATCGCGAGTGCGCCGATATAATTCATGATCTCACGCCGGAAGTCGTCTTTTCGTGATTCAGGAATTTCGATTTTTTCCTCGATCGTGCGCATCAGGCGCTCATCCGGCTCTTCATCCGAACCGGTGTACTGATTGCGGACTTTTTCCTTTTGAGTGTAGGCTTTGACGTTATCGATGTAATTGGCGCAGAGGCGTTGTAAAGCCCCGTCGTCGGCACTGATGGCGCGCTGAACTTCAGACTTGATTATTTCCTCGTACTCTTGCTTCACCACCGACAGCAACTCGCGGTATTCCTGCTTGAGTTCATCGTTCGAAAGCAGCGAATGATGTTTAAGGCCGCTTTCAAGTTCGTTCATAACCATAAACGGATTAACTGAACCCTTGTTCATTTGTTGAGCCATGACTAACGCATTTGAAAGCTTGTCTTGAATATAACGTGGCGAAATTCCGTCGAGACCTTCGCGCGTGGTTTCTTTACGTAACTCTTTAACATTGTCTTCGGTAAAGTTCGGGAGCGTCTTGCCGTTATAGAGTTTGAGTTTCTGCAAGCGGGTGAGATTAGCTTTCTTCGGCTTTTCAAGCCGCGTGAGAATGGCCCACATGCCCGCAATTTCAATCGTATGCGGCGCAATCGAAATGCCGCGCAGTTTTGTCGAGTTGAAATCTTTTTTATAAATATTTGTTTCTTCTTTCAGGCGCGTGATGTACGGAATGTCGATCTTAACAGTTCGGTCGCGCAGGGCTTCCATGAATTCATTGTCCTGAAGTTTCCGGTACTCAGGTTCATTCGTGTGGCCGATAATCACTTCATCAATGTGCGTCTGGGCAAATTTTTTCGGTTTAACCCGATGTTCCTGAGAAGCGCCCAAAAGATCATAAAGAAATGCAACATCGAGCTTCAGCACTTCGACAAATTCGATCATACCGCGATTTGCCACATTGAATTCGCCGTCAAAATTGAAAGCACGTGGATCTGAATCCGAACCATACTCTGCAATTTTGCGATAGTTGATGTCGCCGGTCAGCTCGGTTGAATCCTGATTTTTTTCGTCTTTTGGCTGAAACGTGCCGATACCGACCCGATCGGCTTCGGAAATGAAAAAGCGTTTTACTTTTACGTGGGTCAGAACTTTAAGTAGATCGCCATTATATTTTTCCATGAGCGACTTAAAAATAAAGCGCGACGGCGGACAAAGCTCGCCGACGATTTTCATCCTAAACTGGCCATCCTGTCCGCGATTGATTTCATCGGTAACTGCACCGCGCATTTCTTCCGGAATTAAAAGTAGAGGTTCTTCGTTCATCGGTGAAGGAAAGTTTTTAACATCTTTACCGAACAGACCTTCTAATTTGCCCGAATCATCTACCCATTCAAATGTGAACAGCGCGCCGCTATCTAATCGGGAATAAGCTTCAAGTCCTTTTTTCAGGCGTCTGCAAATTGTGGATTTTGCCGACCCAACCGGTCCGTGCAATAGTATAACCCGTTTTTCTGTACCGTAACCCAGAGCTGCAGCTTTCAGTACATTAACCAGCTTCATTAATTGAACATCAAGGCCGAAAACAGCATCTTTTCCATTGTTATCGGTATCGTCAAAAAATTTGTAACGAACAACGTGTTTTTTAAAATCGATGTACTCTTCGGTGCCCGATTCAACAATCATATCGTACATGCGTTGATACGCATTTCTTGTAACCTTGGGATTGGCCTTTATCAGATCTAAATACTCATGGAAAGTGCCGCTCCAGTGGGCTGCGACGTTTGTGTTCTGACTTTGCCATTTTTCGACTAGGGTTCGGAAGTTGACGGGTGATGACATCG
>JANOJH010000150.1:0-5124 GCA_031408135.1 Bdellovibrio sp.
TATCCTGTATTGAACATTACACAACCGCTGAAGCAGTTGAGTTGTATCGCCACCGCGGGTACGGCTTCATTGGCTGCTACCGCAGACGGACAAACCGATGCAAATGCGAATTATGGATTTACCTGGTTTAATGATTTGGTGAATACTCCTCCATCATTTGCCACTACGTCAACAATTGCCAATCTCCTTTCAGGCAACTATTCTGTGACCGTATTGGATAGAACAACAGCCTGTACTTCTTCAGCTCCGTATGTTGTTCCGAATGATAAAGAACTATTCAGGCCTGTGGTTTCGGTTGGTGGTCAGCCCCGTACCTTCTGCGTTGGGCAGGATGGATCGGTTTTGGCAAGGGTGACGAATCTTGATCCAAATTATCCTTTCACCTATACGTCCACTACGTTCACGACTGACCTTTTCTTTGGGGCTAATCCGAACCCTATTGGTGCACCCGATATTTCTAACATTCCTTTAGTGAGTGGTTTCATTACCAACTTCATACAAACCGGTTTGGCAGAAGGTTTCTATACAGTGAGAGTGACAGACAACAATACCGGTTGTGTGGGTATAGCAACGAATGAGGTGAAAGATGAAAGGGTTAACCCGGTTGTTTTAATTATTGAAGAAAACCCGTTAACCAACTGCGATCCGGTTCGAGCTAACGGACAACTCTTCGCTACGGCCGATGGAAAAATAACGGGATACATTTTCGATTGGTTCTCGGGAAGCTTAGTGCCGAGTCCGGTAACGGCATCATTGGTTACCAATAATATTCTCAGTGGAAGAACGACTGGCTCCTACACGGTGCGTGCAGCTAATGCGATTTCCGGTTGCTTCACAGACAAGACCGGAACCATCACAGACAAGACCGTGATTCCTCCAGTGCCAAATCCTGAGGTGGTGTTCAACAGAACAAATTGTATCAACCCTAACGGCTGGGTCACTACTACAGTAGGTGGCGTAATTTTTAACTACACTTTTAATTGGTACGATGGCACTACCACAACAGCAACATCCGACTTTATAGGTGTTGATTACCGCGATGTGGATATCGGAAAATATTCGGTAACAGCAACGGACGATGTAACGGGATGTATTTCAAAACCCGGCACGGTGGAAGTTCTCGATAAGCGATTGAAGCCTGAATTTACGATTGAGTCTACTTCTTCATATTGCTCGGATGTAGGCAAGCCAAAAGGAGAAGGTTCGATCATACTGAATCTAACCACTATCGATGCAGTTATTTATGAAGCCAACTGGTACGAGCTGGGTACAAATGCTTTGGCAGGAACTGGCCCGGCTGTATACGAATTATTTCCAGGCATGTACCGCGTGGAAGTAGTAAGCACTGAGGGTTGTACCAATGAAGGAACAGGAGAAATTAAAACTGAAATTAATCCTTACAATGGGGTTTCTTCCAACGCTGATGGCAGTAACGATGCATTCATTGTAGACTGTATCTCCAATTTTCCGAACAACAATGTTAAGATATTTAATCGCAGTGGTATTTTGATATACGAAATGGATGGTTATAATAATGCAGATAAATCGTTCAGAGGGCTTGGTTTAGAAGGTCTCTATCTGTCTGGGAAGGAATTGCCGGTAGGCACTTATTTTTACATCATTGACAAACGCGATGGCACCAAGCCAGTAGCTGGTTACTTAGAATTAGATAGATGATCCGCTGCAGATTAATTATTCTCGCTACACTCTCTTTGGCTGGCAACGTTATTGCCCAACAAAGGCCGGTGCAGTCGTTGTATATGTTTGATCCTATTCTGATTAATCCTGCCTATGCCGGCACGCAAGTCCAATTGAGTGGCACAGCTATTTACCGAAATCAATGGGTAAACCTGGAAGGTGCACCAAAAACAATTACCGCCAGCGTGCATTCAGGTTTCTATAAAGCTAAAATGGGGCTTGGAATTATTTTTGCCAACGATCAGATTGGCATACATAACGATGCCAGCTTCTATGGTATTTATTCTTATAAAATTAAACTGACCCAAACTTCTTCCATTTCATTTGGGTTGCAGGGAGGGTTTAATAATCTGAGATCCGACTACAATAAACTTAATCTAAAGAATCAGGGAGACCCAAATCTTGCGGGCGTACTTACCAAGTTTAATCCCAATGTGGGTACGGGCATTTTTTATCGCAATAAGACTTTTTATTTGGGAGCGTCATCACCTCAACTCATAAAGAATAAAGTGTTTAATATTGAAGATCAGTCAACATCTAGTTTATCACGTCAGGAGCGTTATTACTATATACTAATGGGAACTACTTTTAAATTATCTGATAAAGTAAAGTTGTTTCCTTCTACTTTAGTTAGATTTCAAGACGAGGCTCCGGTTAGCTTTGATTTAAATGCTACAGTTGTATTGTACGATGCGGTTGGTCTTGGGTTATCCTACCGATTGGAGGAAGGGGTGGTGGGTTTATTTGAACTTCAGATCAATCAAAACTTTCATGTTGGATATGCCTATGATTTCACTGCCTCTGCTTTAAGGCAATTTTCGAATGGCTCGCATGAAATAATGATCAACTACCGTGTTAAGATTCAAAGAATTCACAGGGGCTTGCCTTGCCCAACTTATTGGTAAGACTTTCATTGCGCTACATCATAATTTCCTTAATTTCCAGCGAGGTAAATTATCTCCTTCCTTTTCTTATTTTATCTAATTTAATGGTACTCTTTCCTTTATTTTTTTCTTCTGTTTTAAGATCTATGAAATAAAAGATGGATACTGCCAGTCCTTGATTTCGAACTTGTAAGTCATCTTCGTAATATAGAATTCCATCCAGGCCAAAATTCCCTTTACTGTCAGGGCTTAGGAAGCTGTGAGCAAGCTGATATTGTACTGTGACCATGAATTTGTTAAGACCTGTCGGTTCGAAGACTAAGCCGCCCGAGAAATTTACTCCTAACTGTATTCTGTTTGGATTTTCAATGTTCATTTCTCCTTGATTCACTGTTTCAGGATCTTTGCCGAACGTGATGTGGTAAGGCAAATCATAATTTGGAGGATTGATTCCATTCTCATTTAAATCGATGCTATTAAGTAAGCCTTTTCCGCCCAACCAATAACTTATAGTAGGGCCAGCACCTACTTGCCATTTGTAGAATCTTTTCTTCCCAAATTTGGCTTTGAATTCCTTGGTGAACAGAATGGGCATCTCAATGTACTTGTATTTGGCAGTGATGTTAAATGATTTATCAACCTTTCCCACTAATGTCTTGCCCCTTTGCGAATACATTATTGAAGTTTGTAAAAAGAAGGCTTTCTGCACTCGAAACGAAATGGCGCCACCCGCATGAAATCCAAGGTATGGTTTTGCCTTATACAAGTCTTTATTTGATTTATTGTTAAAAGTGATCCATCCTATTTGGCCACCCGCTACTGGCCCCACCAGTATTTGAGCCTTTAGGTTAGCTGTAAAAAGAAAGGGTATAAAAAGAGTTAAGACTTTAACGGAAAAGGGAAGAGGATTTGGCTGGTTCATGTATTTATAAAACGTACTGGAAAATAAATCTAAGCTACCATAAAATCATCATTTCAAATCAATTTTTGAAGAAAACAGGGATTTAATCAAGTGATGGATTTGATGAAAAACAAAATACATTTAGATCCTTAAAGACATGTAAATCCGAAAAACATACGCGCGATATTTTTGAAGGCCTCAGTTGATTTTAAATTTACGAATAGCGTTAAATTTAGGTTAATTTCGCCTTCTTTAGGCATTCTAACAGAATTGCAATTGTATGAGTTACCGGGTCACAGATTATCATATTAATCCTTAATGGTTGTGCCTAAACTTATATATACCATACTATCATTAATCCAATGTTTCCTATGAAACGGTTAGTTCTTTATTCTCTTTTTAGCATCATTTCTGTAGTTGCCTATTCCCAGGAAATCTGCAATAATGGGCTTGACGATGATTTTGACGGATTTATAGATTGCTACGATGGTAGTTGCGCGAGCAACGCAGCCTGTGACGGCCTCTTCCTTGGTAATGATGCCACCTGCCAAACGCCACCACCTAGCTTCCCGGCATTTACAATGACGAAGGATTTTTACTCGCCTTCAGAATCCACTAATCACCTTTCCAGAATGGCCATTGGCGATTTGGATCGTGATGGAATTCCAGAAATGGTAACCATGAACCGCTATGCCAAAACGTTAACCATATTGAATGGAAACACGGGCACAGTCCAAAAGCAAATAACAGTGGGCTGGGAGCCCTACTGGGAGATTGCGATTGCCAATCTTGATAATGATAATTGCGCAGAAATATTCTTTATAGGCTACTTGGATCCCCCCGGACCAAATAATGCCGGTATTTTCCTTTTTGCATATGACTGCGCACTAAATGTCGTGTGGCAGACGGCCGAGAGATTACCTGGTGATCCCATCAATTTTGGTATTGCTGATTTTGATGGTGATGGGAAAGAAGAGATTTATGCAAAAGACGAAATCTATGATGCAAAAACAGGTGTAAGAATTGTAAAAACAACGGCAGCCAATTATTCTGAGATAAACGGTGGCCCGGTAGCTGTCAATATTACAGGAGACATTAAACAAGAACTGGTCATCGGACTTGCCATCTACGCGGTAAACCTCGGCACACGGGCAAAAGATGTTGGATCGTTGTCCCTTATTACCACACCCTATTCTCTTAGAAGAAATGATTACTTCATTCGGAACGTCTATAACGCAACCAGTATAGCGGATTTTAATTTAGATGGGTTCCTTGATGTGATGGCCTCTGGCTCAACCGGCTCCCATGGCAACAATACGACAGTATTTTTCTGGGATGTAAAAAATAATGTATTAAAAACCTATTCTGAATTTATTGGGACTGGCGACTACGCGAAAGGATGGAAAAATGGAACGGGTAGATTGAATGTATCTGACCTGGACGGTGATGGAAAAATGAACGTATCCTATGTTTCAGGTAAGTATTTGTATGCACTGAAAGAGGATTTCACCAAATTATGGAGAGTCACAATCAATGAAGAAACTTCCGGATATACAGGTTGCACTTTGTTTGATTTTAATGGAGATGGAAAAGCTGAAATCGTTTATCGCGATGAACGATATATTTACATTATCCAGGGTA
>JANOJH010000159.1:0-4744 GCA_031408135.1 Bdellovibrio sp.
GAAGCCGCTAGAATTCAACGTGGAGATGCAGGATCTTATCCGAAAAAACCATTCAAAAGAACTTCTGAACCGCAAATCCTATAAGAAAAATATTAAAATCTTCGACGGTGATGCCAGATTCTACGAATATATAACTGAATACCTTAAGCAGAATAACCGAAAAATAGACGCCGAAAATTTTACTCAAACTTTACTGGCTTTAAGTAAAAATCATTCTTACGATCCGGTCTTTATTCTGGCAGTCATCAAAACGGAAAGTTCATTCGACTTTAATGCAATCGGCAGTGCCGGTGAAATCGGACTGATGCAGATAAAACCCGACACAGCCAAATGGATATGCGATCTGAAAAAAATTGCATGGAAGGGCCCCGAAGCACTTAAAGACCCGGAATACAATATTATGGTCGGCGGCATTTATTTTAAGTACCTTAAAAAGGCAGTGAAATCCAAAAGCCTCAAATATGTGAACGCCTATAATCTCGGACTTACAAGTATGAATCGTAAACCTTCTTCAGACTTGCGCAAGCACCCGTATCTGGGAAAAGTCAGAGCAAATTATCTGGCGATTTATTCTGAGCTCAAGAAAATCAAAAAGAAAAAGGTTATTTAATTCAAAATGAAATATGGCCAAATCATATCCGACATTTTATTTTTTGATGTTATTTTTTTAGACCTAAGCGCGATTTTGCTTGAGTAGAAGTGAAGAGTTTTCCATCGTCGGCGTCTTTAAGGCCGCGATTAACAGCCGTCACAAATCGTGCTGACTCTTGTTCTTGAATTCGATCAAATTCGGCAGGGGAGACCAGCACTCCGGCAGGCTTACCATTTTGAGTAATCAATACGGGTTGCGAGGAATCACCGATTTGTTTTAAAATGGTCGCCGCAGAACTTTTAAACTCAGCCAATGTGATAACATCTTTTGAAATTTTAAGAGCTTTCATGAAGCCTCCCTATAAGGTCTATTATAGGTCTTTTTAAGAACTTTTAAAAGACCTATTTGCGGTTTCAAATGTTGTGTATCTGATTATGTTGGATTTGAGGATAAACACATGAATTTAGTTTGTACAGCAAGACGGGCGGAAGGACTTCGGTAAAAACCGTGCCCGCATGGAATCGATACGGGAAAAGTTTTCGTATTAAGTTGGTGGCTCGGGTCGGACTCGAACCGACACGTGCTTGCGCACACAAGATTTTGAGTCTAGCAAGTCTACCAATTTCATCACCGAGCCATCTCAATACGTTTGGGCTAATATAGTTACAGGAAGGGTGTCTATTCAAGAATTTTTTTCATTATCGGAATGAAGGGGTACGAATAGACCGGTTATCATTGCTAAATGCGATTAATTATGGCATTAAAGACGAACTGAAATTACCACCACATTCGGGGAAATAATGAAACAACTTTTAGCAGCTTTAGCATTTGGCCTTTTCGTGATGACCGCAGTTGCCAACGATTTAGCTTCCCAGCCGGATTCGGCGCAGTTAGCTGAGAGCGAACGTTTACTGACGCTCGAGGAAATCGACGAAGAAATTGCCGTAAAAACCCAGGTCGTTGCCCGGAAACCTGAAAAAATCAAAAAGTTTTACGCGAGCACCTTAATCGGCATTGGTGCATATCCTGAGGTCAGCAATATTGATAAGGGCTATAATGCGTCGATTGCAGCCGGCTATCATTACAGCGAACCCCTCATGTTTGAAGTGGGATTTGGCGTAGCCAAGTCGCAACTCAGTGTGAAAAACCAGCTTCATACCAATCAGCGGGATAATTTCGATGTTAATCAATATCAGGGCAACCTGGCGGCCAAGTACCGGCTTGACGGACTTTTCGGAACCAACTTTATACCGCAAGTGGGAGCGACGCTGTCGTACACTTACCGTAAGTATTCACAAACCAGTAACATAATTCTGCTTACCGGCAACACCGGCAGTTCAACAGCAATGGATGCGGGTCTCGGTGGCGGGGTTGATTACGATCTGAATAAGTCTTTATCGCTGGGTGCTGAATTCCGGTACATGTTCAATCTTTCAAATCAGGTCAGCGCCAATTATACCAATCCTTCTTATGGCTACATCGGGACTTCGATCGAGAGCCTGCAGTATTATGTTGCCGGCGTTGCCGCAAGATTGAATTTTTAGAAAGTGCCGAAAAGTTTGGTTCAGGTTTTCATTTTAATTGTTTTTTTAATTTCAGGTTTGGCTTCAGCGCAACCGCCGAAAGAAGCGGTTGTTAATGAAGTGCTTTTTTCAATCGGTAGTGTTTCGTATACCGGTCGGGACATGCTGATCTATAAATCGGTGCTGTCTGAACTTTATCAGAAAAACCGGATCAGTCAGTACACCAAGAGGCCTTTTGACGATTTTCTGCTTTCGCGCCTGAGCTTCAGCGAGGCCAGCGCATTTGAGCTTAAAAGCGAAAAAAGTAAAATCAGCGATGCGGCTCGGAAAAAACTGAGTGATTTTTCATTAGATGAAATCGTGCGTGAGAATGAGAACATTGCGGTGGCCATCGCGTTAATCGATATTAAAGAAAGCCAGTTGAGGTCTCAGACGAGATTTGACACATGGTATGACTTATTAAAACGCAAGTACCAGTTCAAGCTGAAATCCTCGGAAATAAAATAAATTAAATGAGTATTCGAGCAGCCACATCCAGCGACTCTGAAAAACTTTTGCAGATTGCAGAACGCATTTTCAGCAGCCTAGAAAAGAAGGCCTGTTTTAATTGGCCTGAGCATTTGCTGCGCACTGAGCTTCGGAATGTAACCACAACTTTGGTTTTTGAAAACGAAGAGGCTGAGATTCTGGGATTTCTTTGTTTTAGGCAGATGCCCGATTTTTATGAAATCAGTGTTCTGGCGACGGATCTTTCGGCACAAAAAACCGGAGTGCAAACCCGACTTATTCAGTATTTACAGAATCTTGCCGCAAAGCAACGAATCGACATCCTCTTGGAGGTTCACCACGAGAATGAGCGGGCTTTGAGTCTCTACCTGAAGCAGGGCTTTTTATTGGTTCATTCCCGAGAGAATTATTATCGGGACGGAGCCCGGGCTTTAGTGCTCAAATGGCTAAGTCAATAAAGCTGGTTGCTAGTCGGAAAATACTTTGATATGTTCATTTTGATTGGGCCAAAAGCCCAATTTTTTTTTGTTAAAAGCAAACAAAATAGTATTTGATTTGAATGGTTTGATTGAGGAATAAATTTGGAAGCTTGGTTAGAAAAAGTTGAAAAAATCGTGCAAGAAATTGTTGAACGAGAAGGCTGTATCCTTTACGACTTAGAACATACAGGAACAGGTAAAGGCCGGATATTGCGGGTCTTTATCGATAAAGAATCCGGCGTCGGCATCGAGGACTGCTCAAATATTTCCAAAGGTTTAAATCTCAGGTTAGATGTTGAAGATTTGGTTCCGGGATCGATGTATAATCTTGAAGTTTCGACACCGGGCCTAGACCGGCAATTAAAACAGAAATGGCATTTTCAGAAAGTTGTCGGCAAGAAAATCGCCGTTCAACTTTTAAAATCGCTCGGTACAATCAGCCAAGTTGAAGATAAGGGCCTGATTGCGATGAAGAAATTTGAAGACGTTTTAGTTGCGACTGATGAGGAAAACTTATTTTTTGAAATAAGAAAGAATAAGATCAAAATTCCATTCAGCGCGATCGAAAAGGCAAAGTTAGTATTTGAATATAAAGTTAACTCTAAAAAGAAATAGCTGGGGGATTTATGGCAGAGAATACATTTTCTGATTTGGCAAAAGTAATTGATCAGGTCGGACGCGATAAGGGAATTGATAAAGAAGTTGTTATTGATGCGGTCAAACAGGCGATGTTGGTTGCAGCCCGTAAAAAATTCGGCACTTACCGCGAAATCGAAGCTCAGTACAATGCTGAAACCGGTGAAGTTGAACTTTATGAATTCAAAGAAGTTGTTGAACGCGAAAAATTTATTGATGAAGAAGTTGAGATTCCCCTCGATGAAGCTTTAAAACTTGATCCGGGCGCTCAATTGGATGACTCAATCGGTATTAAACTTGATTCCAGCGACCTTGGCCGTATTGCCGCTCAGACTGCAAAGCAGATTATTCTGCAAAAAGTCCGGGATGCTGAACGCGAAATTATTTTCTCTGAGTTTGAACAGCGCAAGGGTGAAATCGCATCGGGTATTGCACGTCGTGTAGAAAAGGGCGCTATCGTTGTGGATCTTGGCCGCACAGAAGCTCACATCCCGCCGCGTGAACAGATTCCCGGCGAAATGTATAAGCCTGGCGATCGTATTCAGGGTTATCTGTCTGAAGTTCGTCAGACGACTCGTGGTCCGCAGATTATTATGTCTCGGGCTGATGAACGCTATTTGGTTAAATTATTTGAAATGGAAGTTCCGGAAATTTATGACGGAATTGTTGAAATCATGGCGGCGGCACGTGAGCCGGGACATCGTGCTAAAATCGCGGTTCGTACCAAAGACAATTCAGTTGATCCGGTTGGAGCCTGCGTCGGTATGAAAGGTTCTCGCGTTCAGAATATCGTTCAGGAATTAAAGGGCGAGAAAATCGATATCGTCATGTGGGATGAAGACGTTACCCGTTTTGCATGTAATGCGCTTGCACCTGCAGAAATTTCTAAAGTTTTCCTCGATGAAGAAAATAAGGAAATGGAAATCGTGGTACCAGATGCCCAGTTAAGTCTGGCAATCGGTAAAAAAGGTCAGAATGTAAGACTTGCGGCAAAACTGACAGGTTGG
>JANOJH010000164.1:0-11033 GCA_031408135.1 Bdellovibrio sp.
ATATGAGCTTCGGCCGAAATTGAGACTATCAAAAACAAAAAAGTTGAAAAATATTTTAATAGTTTCATTGGATTTCCTTCGATAAAAGGCTTGCTCGACAAGAATTAAAATTTTCGGAGAGTGCGTCTTTTAAGTTATTCCGAATTGCGAAAAACGGTGAATTTTCTGAATTTCCGATCTGAAGCCAGCATGTGACCTCTTCTCGCTCGTATCGGCCACCCGCCATGCTTGCAGATGAATCGCAGTCCGCACAGGAAGCAAGGGCGTCTGTCGTATCGTAACTACGAATATCCAGACTGAAACAGATTTCCCGTCCATCGATTAAAACACATTTTTTTTGATTTTGATGAGAGTCGGTCACGTCCGGTGAGTAGACATAAAGATAGCATTTCACGCGACCGGCATAACAAAAATTTTCATCCACAGCAGAACCGGGAGCAATTGAAATTTTTTGTATTCCTGAGGAGTAGGCTAGAGATCCCCCTACAGCAGAAGAACTGACGCGTGCACAGTTCTGAAAGAAAAATAAACCCAAAAGGCCCGAGACCATAAACGGTATCAAGACCCATTTTGACTTGAGTTGATTCATGAATGCCCCCACCACTTAATTTTAGTATCAGGCAGGTTGAATATACAAGTTTATAAACCAACGTCTCAATTTAGGAAATCAGGCCTAACTAAATGAGTCTTTTCTTTATTTCGCGGATCTGTTTGAGATGCAACCGGTGGTGAACTGCAAGAACCCAGAACCACTGTTTTGCAGTTATCATTCCGAACCAAGGATGTCTGAAGCGGAGAATTGAGTTTCTGTTTTTTAGCCCTGAGACCAGATTTTTATAATCAGTTTGCGAAAATTTCTTAAACTCAGCCACACTTTGCGAAGCGGAAACTGCGCCGATCGGTTTTACCGTCGCGGTATCTGCAGTTCCCTGCGGAAGGCGATCAGAAGTCAGTTCATTTATTGCGTACGAAATTCCATTTCCGACGATGACTAAATGTTCCAGTACCATGGCAATTGACCAATATCGCGAACTGTCTTCAAGGCCTGCTTGAGGCGGCACCAGCACCTTTGTGGATTGCTCAACCTCATTAAGACCTTCAAGTTCGTTGAGGATTTTCAAAGTCAGCTTATCAAATCTTTCTTCTGAAGCCGCCCAGTCGGTTCTGCCTGCTATGAAAGGGGCTACGAAGTATTTTAAAACCAGGCCTTGAGGCCAGGGAACCCCAGCGCCTGGAGGGGCAAGCTTGGGTTCTGAACTTGATATTGCGTTTTCTTTATTCATATATTACGATCGTAATATATGAATAAAGAAAACGCAACTAGAAGGAACTGACCTTATGGAAGAACCTCAAAAATTCAGTACTTTATTAGAAATTCCAATAACTTATATTAATTCCAATCTTGGGAAAGATAAGCCGCTGCTGATTTTCTTTCATGGTTTTGCCGACAGCGCTAGCGCATTTCTGCGAAGATCCTACCCGCAGCCAAGCGACAAATATGAGATTCTTGCCATCAACGGTCCGTTTCCAGTTCCGCAAAAAAAAGACGGGATTTGGAAGCACGCATTTGCTTGGTATTTTTCTGATTTTTCGACGAACACCACATTTATTCACCCGCGAGTTGCAGTAAAGGCCGTCAACGACCTGCTGACAAAGCTGAATCTCGTTGATCGCAGAAAAATGCTGATTTGTTTTTCGCAAGGCGGTTTTTTTGTTCCACACTTGCTGCCAACTTTGAAAAATGTTGAGCATGTTGTTTCAATCGGGGCGGCTTACCGCGCTGAAGACTATCCGGAAACGCTCAACGTTTCAATTGATGCACTTCATGGCACGAATGACGACATCATTAAGCTGGCAAGTGCCGCCGCGAGCTTTCAAACACTGAAAGCTAAAAATCCCAAAGGTGAATTTAAAGAATTCAAAGAGATGGGCCACACGATGAACTCCGAAGCTCGCACATGGCTAAATAATAAAATTGACGAGGTTTTCAAATGAGCCAAAAAACACTTCAGAAGCTCGAATCGAAAGAGCGCATTCTGAATGTGGCTTCACGGCTTTTTAAAAAATACGGTTATTCAGCAACCGGTATCGACCAAATAATGAAGGAGGCAGGACTTACTGCCGGCGGATTTTATGCTCACTTTAAATCCAAAACCGATCTCCTTGAGCAAGCAATTGAACATTCACTTAAACATTCACGCCAACTTCTCACACGCGATACTGAACACCTGACAGGTGAAGCAAAAGTAAAGACAATTATGGCCCGCTATATCAGTTTTCTGCATCGTGATCTTCCTGAAAAGGGCTGCATGCTGCCGGCGCTCGCATCAGAAATATACAGAGGCACGAAAAAATCCAACGACATAATCGGCAAATATCTTAACCGCTGGGCAGATTTTCTGTCGCAGAATATGCCCGGCGCGGAATCCGCTGTCGAAAAAAAACAAAAAGCTCTTAATATGATTTCGCAGGCAGTAGGTGCCGTTTTACTTTCGAGAATGGTAAAAGAAAGCAATCTTTCCGACGATATAATTACTTCTGCGCGGCAGACGTTTTAACTACGGATTAGTCTTTTTTCTTCTTCGCAAGCACAAAAAGTTCGCTGCCCATTCGAGCGGGCAGCGAATTGCGAAGCCGGCCCCAGAATAAATAATGAAAACCCTGTTCAGTGCGTTTTCGGATTTCCCATTCAGTAGAACCGAATGGAGGCCCGGATCTTTTTTCCATCGCAAAGAACACGGCCAGAAGTTGTCCTTCTTCATGAAGCATGCGGCGGTAAAGGCGCACGAGATCACTGCGTCGGTCGGGCGGAATGGCGCAAAAACAGGTATGTTCAACAACAACGTCAAAGCTGAAGTTCCAGTCTTGCGGTAGCTGAAAGATGTCGGACTCGTAAAAATGTAAATTTGTAAGGTCTTTGTATTTTTCCTGACCGCGGGCGATGGCCTCTTTCGAAAAATCAACGGCGGTTACTAAGTGACCGGCCTGGGCAAAAAGTGCGGCATCGTGGCCTTCACCGCAACCTAAAACCAGAATTCTTGATTTTGGAAGTTTGATTCGGGGGAGCATGTCTTTGAAAGCTTCTGCCGGTTCATTGAGATTCCAGCCGGGGTTACCCTCGGTCTGATACACATTGACCCAATATTGCGGATTTTCAATTTGAGCTGCGTCGATATAGTAGGGTGGGGTTGATACATACTCGCCATCGGCTACAAAACCTTCGTCGTCGTAGGAGTCAGCCAGATTAAAAAGTTGTGCCTGTGCTTTTTCGGTTAAAACAAATGGTGAGACGGAGGTCGTTAAGCCGTTGAATCTGTCCCATTCGTCAACGGACCACTTTGTGTTGTCAGCCTGAAACAGCGTATTTTGCTTGGTTTGAAGAAATATTTTTTTCTCTCTAAATTCAACTGCGATGATATGAAGGGGATGATCAAAGGACTCAACGATGTATTCTTCGTCGTGAAATTCGGTTAGAAGCCCGAATTTATCGGTGAGCTTCAGGTTGCGGTGAATTTCTTCGATGAGGTTGGGGTCGGTAACCGGGGGGGAATCCGGGTCTAGATAGATATCACCATTTTCGTCTATAGTGATAAACCCAGCTGACATTTTACTGCGTCTTTTTTTCTTCAGGCGGCGGAAGGCCTGATTTATCGTTTAATGTGGAGTCTGTGGTGGTACCGGGATTCACGATCATACCTTGTTGAAATTCGATGGTAGGGTTGTCGGTTTTGATGGATTTGATGATCCATTTGTCGTCGTTCTGGTTTTCGGAAAGCGAGCGGTAAAGAATGGCTTCGCCTGACATGACCTGGCTTACTTTTTCTTCGTTTTGAATCACGTCGTCATATTTATAGGAAAAGTGAGCGCTGACCTGATTATCGTCGATTTTCTCGGTTGAAATATTTGTGATTTCAAAATTGCTTGAACTGGGTTTGGCTGCTTTGACGCTTTCTTCGATCAGCATCATGAATTTACTTTGGATGCCTGCATGTGTGGCAAGGCTAATTTTGCTGTGTGAATTGAACAATGACCACGTCCAAACAAACGCCGCAATAAATACTATAAAACTCCCTAATTTGATCATTGTTGCCTCCTGACATAGCGTATGAAATGTGACAAGGCTAGTTCATCATGTTAGCATCTTGTGATGCAAGGATTTAAAAATTATGAACTTTTATAAGATAACCACTGAAAAGTTAAAAGAGCTAAAAACATGGGCTCAAGTCAAGAGTCCGAAACACCTACAGCCGGCCTTAAGCTATGCGTTAGACTGGCTGGCGCCGGAGTTGTTGGGCACCGGATTCAGAATGATCGAGATTTCGGATTTTTCTGTTAAGGCCTTGGTTCCTGCCCGTGCGACCAATTTTGATTTTCAAAAAGAGATTCATCAGGGGCTTGTTTTAAATGCAGCACTCGAACTTTGCAGAGCTTTTTTGCAAAAGCAGATGGCAGAAAGTTTTTTCCGCATCACTTCCAGCGAAACTTCTGTGACGAAAAAATTGAAATGGTCCACGGATCTTGAACTTGTTCTTGAGACAGATCAAAACGTACTTGACGAATTTTTTATCAATTTTCACAAGAATAAAAAAAATGAAATAGATTTTGTAATTAAAGTCCGAACTGAAAAAAATAAAAAAACAGATTCAATTCAGCTGAAGCTGGTTCTGGAAAAGACTGTGTTGATTGGCTAGGAAGAGTTTATGATTATTGAAAGTCAGATTGATACAGGGTCTGCGGAATTTAAAAAAAATAAAGCTGCGCTGCTTGAACAGGTGAGCGACTGGCGCCGTCAGGTTGAAATCGTAAAACTTGGTGGTGGTGAAGATGCGCTCAAGAAGCATAAGGCGCGCGGCAAGCTGACGGCCCGTGAAAGAATTGAGCTGTTAATTGATCAGGGTTCGGCATTTTTAGAATTTTCTACTTTGGCAGCTTTTGAAATGTATGATGGCCAGGCGCCGGGCGCCGGAATAATTACAGGTATAGGAGTAGTTGAGGGTACAGAGTGCATTATTGTTGCAAATGATGCCACCGTAAAAGGTGGAACGTACTTTCCATTGACCGTGAAAAAGCATTTGCGGGCGCAGGAAATCGCCATGGAAAACGGTTTACCCTGCATCTACCTTGTTGATAGCGGGGGGGCCTATTTGCCGATGCAGTCGGATGTTTTTCCTGACCGTGATCATTTTGGCAGAATTTTTTATAATCAAGCGCGGATGAGCGCTCAGGGAATCTCGCAGATTTCAGTTGTAATGGGATCGTGTACGGCGGGTGGGGCTTATGTGCCTTCGATGAGTGATGAAAATATTATTGTTAAGGACACCGGAACAATATTTCTGGGTGGTCCGCCGTTGGTGAAAGCAGCAACCGGCGAAGTCGTAGATGCGCAGGAACTTGGCGGTGCATTTACGCATTGTGAAATTTCAGGAGTTACGGACCATTTTGCTGAAAATGATGAACATGCTATCGGCATAACGAGATCTATTGTCAGGCATTTGAACAAAAAGCGTTTTATCCAGATGAAAACCCAGGCCATTGAAGAGCCACTTTATTCAGTTGACGAAATATACGGAGCTTTGCCATCGGATTCAAAAATTCCGTTTGATATACGTGAAGTGATCGCGCGGATCGTTGACGGTTCAAAATTTCATGAATTTAAATCTCTGTATGGCAAAACACTAGTAACAGGCTTTGCCCATATCTGGGGTATGCCTGTGGGAATTATTGCCAACAACGGCGTGCTTTTCAGTGAGAGCGCTCAGAAGGCGGCGCATTTTATTGAGCTTTGTGAACAGCGGGAAATTCCGCTAATTTTTCTGCAGAATATTACCGGTTTTATGGTGGGTAAGAAATACGAGCAGGAAGGAATTGCGAAGCACGGTGCAAAAATGGTTATGGCAGTTTCAAATGCGCGCGTTCCAAAATTTACAGTTGTCATCGGTGGATCTTACGGCGCCGGAAATTATGGAATGTGCGGACGGGCTTATTCGCCGAGACAGTTATGGATGTGGCCGAATGCCCGCATTAGCGTAATGGGCGGCGAACAGGCTGCAAACGTATTGTTGACAGTGAAGATGGATCAGTTGGCACAAAAAGGCCAATCGATGTCGGCTGTTGAGCAGTCTGAATTTAAAAAACCAACCATTGAAAAGTATGATATTGAAAGTTCTGCCTATTTTTCAACCTCGAGAATCTGGGATGACGGAATCATCGACCCGAAAGACACCCGACGGGTGCTGGCGCTAGGAATAGCAGCAAGTCTCAATAAAGATTGGGGCCCTAAGCAACAGGGCGTATTCAGGATGTAATGTGAAAAAAAATAATTTTAAGTTCATAAAAATTGAAGACTTTGAAAACGACCCGGCTATTCAGATTGTCACTCTGAACAGACCTGAAGTAAAAAACGCTTTCCATCCGCAAATGATTTCTGAAATCACTACATTTTTCACCGATGCGAATGCAGAAGATAAAATGAAACTTATTGTTTTGAAGGGTGAGGGCTCTGCGTTCTGCGCGGGAGCGGATCTCAACTGGATGAAAGATATGACCAGTTATTCATTCGACGAGAATCTGCAGGATTCAGGAAAACTATGGGATATGTTTGAAGCTGTTTATCAGTGTCGTGCTCCTGTTGTTGCAATTGCGCACGGAGCGGTGTTCGGTGGTGCGATCGGATTGCTGGCCTGCTGCGACTATGTTTTCACAGAAGAAAAAACAAAATTTTGCTTTAGCGAAGTTAAGCTCGGGCTTGCGCCGGCAATCATTTCGGGATTCATCTCAAGAAAAATTCCTGAATCTTTTTATCGACCATATATGCTGAGTGCAGAAATATTCAGTGCCGAAGACTCCAAGAAAATGGGGTTGATTCAAAGAATTTACAGCGGGCACACCGAAACGTCAGAAGTAGTTAAAAAATTCTCGGCCAATGGAACCGGCGCAATGAAAGCGACGAAAAAGCTGCTGAGTGCGCTGAACGGAAAAAACTTAGATGAGAAAAAAGCATTGTGCACTCAAATTATTTCAGAACTTCGGATGAGCGATGACGCTCAGGAGAGAATGAAAAAATTCCTATGAAAAAAATGAAACGGATTGCCATTGCAAACCGCGGAGAAGTTGCGGTTAGAATTATCAGAGCCTGTGAAGAGCTGGGTTTAGAAACTGTTCTGTTACATTCCGATGCCGATATACATTCGAGAGCCTATAGACTGGCCACGAAAACGATATGTATCGGGCCCGCTGCAACGGCTTTGAGTTATTTGAATATTGAAGCCAATATCGGCGCAGCTGTGGCCGCGGGAGCGGATGCAGTTCATCCCGGTTTTGGATTCTTATCTGAAAATGCCGATTTTGCCGAGCAATGTGAAAAAAACGGATTAACTTTTATCGGGCCGTCTTCAGATGCAATACGAAAACTCGGCGACAAAGTTTCATTTAAAAGTCTGGCGAAAAAAGCCGGATTGCCTTTAATTCCCGGTTATGAAGGTCAAGATCAGTCGTTACCGGAACTCTTGAGGCAAGTTGAAATTATCGGACTGCCGGTTATTGTAAAAGCAGCTGCCGGGGGCGGCGGACGCGGAATGAAGCTGATTACCGAACTTAAAACTGCGCAGGCGCAGATTGAATCGGCCCAGCGCGAGGGCCTATCTGCGTTTGGTTCGTCGCAGGTTTTTTTAGAAAAATATCTTGAACGGGCCAAGCATATCGAGTTTCAGATTTTCGGAGATTCTACCGGCCATGTTGTGCATTTGTTTGATCGCGAATGCTCGGTGCAACGCCGCCATCAAAAAATAATAGAAGAAGCAACTTCACCCTCGCTGACGGAAGACCTAAGGCGGAAGATGGGCGAGGTGGCCTGTACGATAGCAACTCTCGGCAAGTATCAGAGTGCGGGCACAGTTGAATTTTTGTTACAGGATAATGAATTTTATCTTCTGGAAGTAAATACCAGACTGCAGGTTGAACATCCGGTTACCGAAGAGATATTGAACGTTGATCTTGTAAAAATGCAATTGTTGACCGCGCAGGGTAATTTTGTTTTCAGCCCACAAGAAATCAGAATACCAAAGGGGCATTCTATCGAGTGCCGGGTCTATGCAGAAAATCCCTATCAATTAGGAATGCCTTCCACCGGAAAGCTGGGCCTCGTTTCTTGGCCAGAGGGCCCCCGCCGGCGGTTTGAGTATGGCTTTGAAGCCGGGGATGTTATTACTCCTCATTATGATCCGATGATTGCGAAAGTAATTGTTTGGGATGAGAACCGTAGTCGCGCTATTGAAAAAATGATTCGAACTTTGAAAGATTCGATCGTGTTCGGTGTCCACACAAATATTCCCTATTTAATCGAAATTTTGGATCATCAGGAATTCCGCTCGGGAAAAATGACGACAAAATTCATTGAAACTTATTTTTCAGAAGGACTTAAACCGAAAATTGCAGATGAGCAGATCAGAGCTTGGGCTCATGCGATAAATAAAGCTATGAAAAGTTCGAATGATGTTAGTCAAAAGAGCGATGTCGTTTCTCCGTGGACCTCACATTGGAGAGGTGTCTAATGAATAAAACTTTCAAAGTGAAATTAGACGGCGCCGAGAAAACAGTTACGGCAGAAGTCGTCGATAAAAAAATATGGTTTAAAATGGACGATCAAATTTTCAGTTGTGACCTGATTGAACTGGTGGATGCTGGTTTTAAAAAAACTAAGGCCGTAAGTAAATCACCTGACCGGATACTGGCACCGATGCCCGGCAAAGTTACTAAAGTTTTTATCAGCGAAAATCAGGTAGTCCAAAAAGGTGATGCACTTTTGGTCATGGAAGCAATGAAGATGGAATACACGCTGAAAGCGGATATCTCTGCCACAGTTGAAAAAATATTTTCAAAAGTCAGTGATCAGGTAACGTTAGGCTACTTATTGGTTCAATTGAAAGAACATAAGTGAAGGTGAATCGATTATGAAAAACGTAAAAATTGTAGAAGTCGGGTTGCGAGATGGGTTACAGAACGAAAGTAGTCAGCTCTCGGTCGAACAACGATATGATCTTTATGAAAAATTAGTCAGTGCCGGAATAAAGAATATTGAAATCGGGGCGTTCGTGTCTGCTAAATGGGTGCCTCAGATGAGTACAACAGCACAGCTCTGTGAAATGATCTTATCTGAAAATGCAAATCGAAAATTGAAAACTGCAACCAGTGTGCTGGTGCCGAATGAAAAGGGAATGCTGCTGGCCATTCATGCCGGACTAAAAGAAGTTGCGATTTTTGCGGCATGTTCGGAGAGTTTTTCACAGGCCAACATCAATTGCTCAATAGAAGAAAGTTTTAAAAGATTCATTCCGGTTTTAAAGTTGGCTAAAGAGAATAAAATAAAAGTTCGGGGATATCTGTCGACCTGCTTTGGCTGCCCGTTTGAAGGAAAAGTTTCCGAGCAAAAAGTTGTCAGCTTGGCAAAAAAAATGCACAAGCTCGGAGTTTACGAAATTTCGATCGGTGATACCATTGGAGCTGCGAATCCTGCGCAAGTGATTTCGTTGTTTAAAAAACTAAAAAAGGTTGTTCCCGCAGCTAAACTTGCCGGACATTTTCACGATACCCGAGGTCAGGCGCTGGTTAATATATTCGCGGCTTACAATGTAGGCGTGAGGGTTTTTGACTCAAGTATCGGGGGCCTTGGCGGCTGCCCTTATGCGCCGGGTGCGGCCGGGAATGTTTCAACTGAAGATGTCGTTTATATGTTTGACGGCATGAAAGTAAAAACAGGAGTGAAAATTGATCACTTGATTGCAGCCAATAGCTGGTTACAGCCTTTGATGAATCACGAACTTTCATCAAAGGTTGGACGAGTTGGATTGCTTAAGCCGCTGAAATAAAAGGTATCCGGTTCCTATTGCAGAAGCCATGCATTATTAGCCAACAACTTGAGATTTTACAAGACCATCTGATATGATTAAGAAGTGAATAAATTAAAGCTTCCTGATGGGAACACACTATTAGTTTTAATATTGCTCTTTGTAATTCTTTGCGGCGGCGCTATCGGGCTAATACTACCTTACCTTAAATAGCACTGTTCAACTCTTCTCTAGCAATTAATCCGAATTTCGAATTCAAAAGTGAGGTCCTTTCCTTCTGCTGACGGAATTTATTTTGCACTGTTTGAAAACTATGAATGAAAATTTAGTAAAAACAGAATGGATTCGGGACCACGTCTTTTTCATTCGTGGCCAAAAGATCATGCTAAGTTTCGATCTCGCAAGACTTTACGGTGTTGAGCCAAGAATGCTAATACAGTCTGTAAAGAGAAATATCGCGCGATTTCCATCCGACTTTATGTTTCAGCTGGAAAATCAAGACGTTGCCAACTTGAAATCACAAATTGTGATTTCAAGTTGGGGTGGCTCAAGAACCCTACCTTATGCCTTTACCGAGCAAGGAATCGCCATGCTTTCCAGTGTGTTGAGCACTCCAAGCGCAATTCAGGTCAATATCGAGATAATGCGAACTTTTGTAGGGCTCCGACGAATACTTGAGTCACACAAGGATCTGTCGAAAAAACTGGTCGAATTAGAAAAAAACTACGACTTTCAATTTAAGGTCGTATTTGATGCCATCCGTGAATTTATGACTCCGCCCGAGCGTGCACACCGTGAAATAGGAATTCATACTAAAAAATAAGCGTTGGCTCCAAACTCAAAACACGCAGTTTGAAAGGCATCTGCTTGCGTCCGTCATTTATAATTAAGATTTATAAAATTAACCACTTCTGATGATTCATTAATGGTTCTTTGTGCCACAAAAGGCATGTTCATGAAATATCCGAATGATCTGACAATGTTCGTATGAATCTGCATCGGAGACATATTGCGGATATTCAGTTTAGAACTGTAAGTAATGTCGCGGCTCAGGCTATCAAGCTGCAACCAAGGATACTGCCTCATCGCCCAGATCTTCGCCGGTTGAGCCACGTGACAGCTTACGCAATCAACCGTACCCGGGTTGTGTAGTTTCGGATTTTCAAATTTAAACGCCGATTTAGCGGCTTC
>JANOJH010000179.1:0-2935 GCA_031408135.1 Bdellovibrio sp.
GGATTGGCATCGGCCCCGCCGACTCTGAACTCAACACGCTGGGATTTTTCAGAGGCCGGAATAACCCGCAGTGCGGTTGTACGGTTTTCAACTCCCCACGCAACGGTGGTCGGCGCCCAAAAACCCTTTACGAGCCGAGTGTAGGAATTAACGGTCGGCGCGCACATCACTAGAAATTCTTTCATGTATTTGATCTGACCCGCAACGTAACTTTGCATGATCGGACTCATATTGAATTTTTGATTGCCATCATGGAAAAGATTTTTTCCGGTTTTTAAATCAAACACCGACTGATGCATATGCCCACCGAGCCCCGGAAGCCCAACATTCCAGCGCGCCATAAAGGTAGCCATAATGTTTCGTTTCTGAAAAAATACTTTTGAAAATGTTTTGAACAGGCTGGCTTTATCACAAGATGAAAGTGCCGAATCGTATTTAATGGCCGCTTCCCAAACGCCGGGCCCGGTTTCACAGTGTAAGGCCTCAAGATCGATGTTCATGTTTTTACAGTAATCCATCAACGACTGAAAGAGTTCTGAGTGTGTTGAATTACGGATGACCGAATAACCGAACATTCCGGGTGTTAAAGGTTTCAGATTGCGATAATTTTTTTCGCGCACCGAGTGCGGGGTTTCATCAAAAAGAAAAAATTCGTATTCAAATGCCAGATTAACGCCTAAACCCTGCGCACCTGCGGTATCCAAAACTTTTTTCAAAAGATTGCGCGGACAGATATCGTGCGCGGTGCGGCCGTCGTTTCCGACAAAATCCGCAAGAAAGAACGGAATGTTTTCATCGGGCAGCATCCTCTCAGTAGAAAAGTCCACGCGGTAGAGTGCATCGGGATAAGCTGTGTGCCAGCCGGTAAATTTTGCATTATCATATAACGTATCATTCACGTCCCAGCCGAAGATGCAGTCGCAGAACCCGGCGGTTGAATCCATAAAACTTTCAAATTTATCAAGCGAAAGATATTTTCCGCGCAGCACGCCGTCGGTGTCGGTCACTGCGATCTTCACTTTGTTGATGCCGGCTTTTCGATAGGCCGCGATTTTTTCTTTACTCATGTGACCTCTCTATTTTTTAAAGTGAATGGCTTTTGCACGTGTTACTGATAAAAACCCAAGATGCGAAAGCGCGGATCCGCAGCCGGAATTTTTAACTCCGGTCCATGGCAAAGCCGGGTCAAGATAATCGCAGCGATTCATAAACACCGTGCCGGTATTAACCTCGTCTGCAAATTTTCTGGCCTGATCCATATTTTTAGTGAAAATCGCGGAAGTCAGCCCGTACTGGCTGTCGTTCACATAAGTGATCGCCTGTTCAAGCGAATCCACTGCAATGACCGGCAAAACCGGTGCAAAATTTTCTTCCTGAATGATTTCCATACTCTGCCTGACGTCTGACATCAGCGTCGGTTCAAAAAAGTAGCCTTTACCCAACTTTACTATTTTGCCGCCGGCCTGAACTTTTGCACCTTGAGCCACTGCGGCCTTAACCTGCGCATCAACAAAATGCGCGGCTTTTTCAGAAACCAGCGGGCCAAGATTTGTAGCTTGATCGAGAGGGTCTCCCATTTTGTAATCGGCAATCACCTTCTGACACTGTTTCATAAATTCGGCATAAACCGATTTGTGCACGTACGCGCGTTCGATGCCGCAGCAGGATTGCCCCGAGTTAAACATCGCGCCATCAACTACCGTTGCCGCAGCATTCGCAATATCGGCATCTTCGGCAACATAGGCTGCGTCTTTTCCGCCCAGTTCAAGTTGCGGTTGCATGAATTTTTTTGCGGTATGTTTCAGTATCTGCGCGCCGCCGCTGACCGAGCCAGTGAAGACCACGTGTTGCACATCTAGCTCTTCAATAATTTTTCCGGTGGTCGCGTGATCGACGATAATTTGCTGTAAAAGATGATCGATTTCGCACAAGTCGCCGAAAGCTTTCTGAAAATGAGTGCCTATTGTGGGGGTTTGGCTTGAGTGTTTCAGCAATACGGCATTGCCCGCAAGTAACGCCGGCACAACAGAATTGATTGTAACCAGCAACGGATAGTTCCACGCTGAAATTACAAAGATCAGCCCCAGTGGCTCGCGCGTTATGGCGCGGTAGAACCCGGGTTTTTCAGGAAGCGTTACGGTTTGCAGCCCTTCATGCGCGATACTGCACAAGTAATTTCCACGCTCGAGCAGGCCACTGATTTCGCCGCCCGCCTGACTGATTGGCCGCCCCATTTGAGTACTTATGTCTTTTGCAATCGCGTCGCGGTTGACATTAAAATATTCAAGCGCTTTCTGAACCGCTTCAATTCTTTTATCGAGCGAGATTTTTTTCCATTTGCTCTGAGCTTCATGGGCGTTGGTGATTTTCATTTTTACCGAACTCAGCGGATTAACCGGATACTCCCCGATAACTTCCTGCGTATACGGATTTCTGACTTTGAGAATTTCGTTCATGTTGGCCCCTATAAGAATTGGTATCAATGATCACAAGATTAATACCGAAGTCAGATTGAGGTAAGTGTTTTTTAACTGGACCAGAAATCAAGAGCGGGTTTAACCTAGTACGGGTTTTATTTTGGCCTTAGAACCAGGAAAGCAGCTCGTCCCAGAGCCCGGCATTTTCAATCTGGTTGTAATCATAAACATCAATGCCGGCATTCAGATTCCTGATGGCTTCGAGTGTTGCCACGAATTCCTCGGGGGTGGGTTTAACGATAACACCGTTTTCGCCGGTAAAGGGTGAAACTTCAACATGGATGATCGGTTTCGTCCGCGAGTTCAGGCTTTTGATAAACTCAAGCCCTGTCCGCTCGGTCCATTGCGGATTGAAGTGCGTCCCGCCGAACTGAGCCGCCCATTGCTGCCACATCAATTCGGTCGATAAATAATCAAGGGTTTTATTTCCTTTTAACTCCAGCAGGCCTTCGATATCC
>JANOJH010000181.1:0-6954 GCA_031408135.1 Bdellovibrio sp.
CGTGAATTGGCCGAAATTGAAGTCGCTTTATTTTCAAAAAAAGATGCCAGCTTGTTTTTTTCTGCCCTAATGAATCCACCACAGCCAAATGCGGCGCTTAAAGCTGCATTTAAAAGCTACGAGAAAAATACGGGAAAGTAATCAGTCTTTTGTACAATAAATTTGAATTTCACCCTATTGATAAAAAATTTGATAAAGCATCCTTTGATTGCGGCTCTTTAGAACTCAATGCATTTTTACAAACGCGTGCAAGACAAAATCAATTGCAAGGGTTTAATAGAACTTTTGTGGCGATCGTCGAAAATGATGAAGCAAAAAAAATTGTCGGATTTTATAGCCTGAGTATGGGCGAAATTAATTTGTCATCATTGCCAGAAGATCTTATCAAAAGACTTCCGAAGCATCCTGTTCCTGTTGCTAGAATGGGAAGGCTTGCTGTTGATTTGAGTTTTCAAGGGCAAGGTTTAGGTAAGTTGTTACTCGTCGATGCGATGAAACGTGTACAGAGCGCATCCGGGTCAATTGGTGTCTATGCCCTACTTGTAGAGGCGAAAGACGAGGCTGCTAAAGCATTCTATTTGAAGTATGGATTTATATCACTTTCTGATCTACCAGGGACATTATTTATTCCACTGAGTTCATTTCCACAATAAAATTACCGATTTAATTTTACGAACACTAAACGGGCAGTGGGGCCAGTTTAGTTATTGTTGAATCTGTATGTCGGTGTAATAAAACCCAAGCACGTCTTCATGCTTCATTTTCATTTTATCAACCATGGCCCGGGCACCCCACTGGCTCATGCCGGCACCATGACCGAAGCCTTTACCTTTGGTAACAATGCTTTTCGCATCAGTTGCGGAAGTAAAGTTAATCCACGGACTCTTAATCCTAGCGGCAAAGGCATAATCTACGGCCAGGATTTTTTTCACAGCACCGGACGTCAGCCGCAGCTCTACGAACTTCGGACGGGTGCTAGGAAACAGATTCGTGCGATCAATATTGAGTGCGGCCAAATCCTCGCCCGCAGCCAGAAAACCGGCCGCAACGAGCTTCTGGCTTAAATCAGCAAACGTAGCTGTGTAATTCCACGAAGTACCGGGTACCGAACCATCGGGATAAATTTCAGGCTTACCAATAATATACGGACGCACATCACCCCAGACATTTGCGGAATCTTCGGTGTGACCGCCGCTGTCTGCAGAAAAATAAGCTTTAATGACTTTGTTATTGTAAGTCATCACCTTGCCGGTGGTCTGATCGATGGCGCTGTCGGTGGCCGCGGTATTGTTTTTCAGGCCGAGGTAGGCCTGATAAGTAACAGTGTCGTCGATCTGTGCGCCGGATTGTTCTGAAATAATATTCTGATCTATGCTGGAAACTTCGGTACCCAATTCGTAATAGGCATAGGTGCGGGCTGCAATGGCCTGGGCCTTCAGCGATTCAGCTGACCAGCTGGCCGGCATTTCAGACGGAACAACGCCTTTAAGATACTGTTCAAACGGGAGAACATTAACGGCCGTCAGATAAGGTGTAGTGCCTTTAATGGTTTTTAGGAAAAGAGTACCGGCATAAGTGATGGGGGCGTTAGGGAAGTCGGGTCGTTTAACTTCGATGGCCTGTGCGCATTCGATCCAGACAGGTTCGGGTAAATTGTTGGTAGTCAGTTCAAATTTTTTACCGGTTTTTAAAACGATGTTGCGGGTGATTTCATTTTCTGAGGTGGGGTGCTCTGATTTATAGACCGTGCATTCGCCGGGGCTCGAAATCGTGAGCTTATTGATGACGGTGTCGCGCCCCTGTGGCGCATTGTATTTTGAGTTATGCGGAAATATTTTAACCCGTACTTTAAAAAATTTTTCTTTAAGCTGGGGCGTCCATTCGGGTTCCGCGAGGACGATCGCGCTTTCCAGAAGGGATTCTTTCGGCAATTGCACCGGATTAAATATTTCGGCCGCAAACACATGGGCACTGTTTAAAATTAAAGATAAAAATAAGAAGAGCAAAACAGGCTTATTCACAAATGTGATTACGCCACCGGAAAAAGCAAAAATCAATAGCTAAAGCAGAAGTGCTTCTTTTTTGCAAAACCAACGGTGCCTAATGGGCCCCGCCGTAGAAATTCAGGCTGAAGCTCGTCAGGGTGCCGCTATTACCGGTTTTGGCATCGATCACTTTCAGTGTCCAGTTGCCGACGGTGGTTTCCTGATAAAAAGCATTAGTTAAAAAAACATCGTTAACGAAATTCGGAATTCCGGTCAGCGCATTCAGGGCCGGCACCAGCACGCTGCGTGTGCCGCTCGGGGAGGTTAACTCGAGCGCAAGTTCTGAAATATTGGCATGCGTGGCTGAAATTTTTATCTGAACGGCCTCGACGGTTAAGGCCGTTGCGACGTTCAGGATACTGGTGGCACCGGTTGCACTGTTGTCGGGAATTGCGGTGCTAAGGGCGGTATTAGCATGGGCCCAGTTGGTTTCGGTATAAGTGCCAAGCGCCAGTGGCGACACCGGAAGGCTCTGGGCCCGCGTAATAGCTGCGTCCACATTCACACGGCCGAAGCCGAACGCATTGTGAAATCTAAACTGCGCCGCATTTGTGATCCATTTCTGGTCCCAGTCGTAGCTGGTGGGCAGCGGAAGACCCAATGGATGGGTTTGTGCGCCCGTTGCGTACCCGTCAACTGTGGCGGTTGTAGCAAGAATATATTTTATTTCACGCCAGGTAAGATTGGGGTTGGCTTCAAGCAGCAGCGCAATGGCGCCGGTTAAAGTTGGTGCGGCGGAAGAGGTGCCGTTAAATTTTGAGGTATAGCTGCAGGTTGGATTTTCGCCGTTTGTGCCGCCGTCAAACGCGGGCAATTCGCCGGATTTTGCATAGCCGAGCGAGCAACCGGTACGATCGGTTGTGAGCATCGCAGGTGAGTCGTCGCCGTATTCCCCGCCGAATGCCGAAATCCAAATATCTGACCCGTTCGATGAATAAGAGGATTGTTCGCCCTTGGCGCTTAATGCGGCCACCACAATCAGGTAAGGCAGAACATTATCGCCGTCAAAGTTAGAACTGCCGACACACGGTAAGGTGGTTGAGCCGTTACAATAGGTGACATATTCATTTCCGGCAGCCTTTACAAAGATGGCACCTTTACCGCCGCGTTTGGTTGTGACCATCGATTTGAGCTGGGCTGCATAAGTGGGCTCGATCGGCGTCAGTACATTCTGGGAAAAACCCCAGCTCATATTCGAGATGTCGAAGTTTCCACTGGCTTGATCAAGCCCCTTTGGTAAGCTCTGGCTAACGGCAGTCGATAAAAAATTCGCGATGGTAAGTGAGGCCTCGGGCGCTACACCGACTGCTCCTAATCCGTTGTTGCCAACGGCCGCGATTAATCCGGCAACCGCCGTGCCATGATTGTCATCAACGCTGATCGGACTCGCGATCGTAGATAAATAAGGGCTTGAAATCGTGTAATTTTTTGATTCATTCAAATAGGAAAAATTGCCTTTAATGTCTTCGTGGTTGTCGTCGAGCCCATCATCAGAAACCTGAATCTGCACGCCGCTTCCGAGAATTCCGGTACGCCAGGTGGTTGTAAGATTCATATCAAAACCGGCGGTGCCGGCGACGGCCGCAAAAACTTTTTGCCCTGAGTTACTCAGATGCCATGCGTATTTTAAAAATGGATCACTGGCAGAAACACTGGAGCTAGCGGTGAATGCACTTCGGGTGCAACTCGTTACGAGCGCAAGTGCTAGGCCTATTTTCAGCAGAGTTTTAAGTATGAAGTTAAAATTTTTCATAAGTCCTGCTGGTAATGTCGAGATCTGCCGATTTGACATAAGGCTTGGCTTTCAAAACGGCGTGCAGAGCTTCAAGATTAAAAACCGGATCATTGCCGGTAACAAAATAAGTGTTGATCGCTTCGAACGAATCGGTAATGCGCGCGTTCAATTCGATGAGGTCGGCTTCCAACTGGGGCTTCGACAGGGTTTGAATTCGTATCATACCGTTAATTAAACCGGTTTTTTTAAGGCGGGCATCATAGACCACAATCGGTGAACTAGAATTAAATTCAGTCAAGCTTGCATTCTCAGTGCCGGATTCGATAATCAACATACGGCTGACCTGCGCCAGAACAACATCCGAGTTCTGTTTGTCTTCGCTGCGGATAGCCTGTGTGTTCAGCCAGATTTTCCATGGCGTAGGATTTAGCAACGCATGGGGAAGCAAGCGTTCAGGTGCCGGCTGGGTTTGTGCAGAAGGCATTCGGCGAATGAATGTTGCAGGTTCGGCGGCGGCGACTTTATCGGTGGCAATAAGGTTTGGCTTCGGCAAAAGTGGAAAAATTTGTTTTAATAGGGCGTTTTCAGCTGGCGGCGGAGATTTATCTGAAGAGGTTGAAGGTGAAAATAACAAAAATAAAAAAGCGGCCGCAACTGTAACGGCGAAAGCCAACCATTTTCGATTTTTTAAAAACAATTCGTGCATTTTATTTCCAGCCTGCTACGGCTCAGGTTCTTATCAGTCTAATTTCGGTTTTTAATGAGTCTAGATTGTGATTTTTCTCTCTCAGGAACCCGACAATGGTGCAGTAAAGTCTTTCTAGTCTACCCAGCGGTCGGCGGGCTTTTTAAAATCGTGTCATGGCAAAAATAAATTTACTCAATTTCGCAGTGGCTTTTCTGTTTCTTTTTGGTTCACAAACGTTTGCACAAACGCCGGCAACTGCTTCGCCTGCAGCGTCGGCAGCGCCGGTAGAAAAAAGGGAAGAACCGGCTGAAGCGCCCTTAAAACTTGAAGACTTAAAGGCACTCGACTATCCCGAACTGCAAGTGGTGCCCAGAGCCTCTGAACGGCTGGCACTCGAGGCCGGTGCCGTTCGCGACAAGGGAGTCATGCTGCTCTTTCCGTATATGGCTTCTTCGGTGATGACACTTTCGTCTGGTGTGATTGTTGGTTCAAGCCTTAAGCCTGATCTCGACAGTGACGAACGTGCCCGTGCGGCTACAAATTCAAAACTGGCTATTGGAGTGGGCGCAATCGGACTGGGAATGGTTTATTGGTATACCTACGCGGATCATTACGGTACAGCCCTTGCGCAAATTCGAAGTTTTAAAAATCGTGACCGGCGAACCGAACTGCTGAAAGAGCGTTTAGCCGAAGAAGCGTTTGAAAAATCCGCCAATCTGATTACTCAATGGAAATGGATTTTTGCTTTAACGAATCTTGTTGTTTCGGCGCAATTAACCGGCCGCACCACCGGAGATACCAATGTTATACCCAGCCTCAGTGTTGCGGCGGCTTTTCTGCCGCTGATGATGACAACAGGTTATGAAACAAATTACAGCAAGCAGCTGGAATATAAACGCAAGATCTACGTGCCACTGACCTGGTTTGACTATGGCTATAATCCTAACGTAGCAGGCTGGCAGCCGCAGCTCAATGCAGTCTGGACATTTTGAAAACGCTCGTTATAACTTTATTTCTTTTTTTCAGTGTGCACGGTTTTGCAGTTGTGTGCGAATCGACGAAAGAATTTATTTCAAGCGTCGAGTACCTGCGGACGCAAAAATTTCTCACATTGCCGGACACTGAAATTCTGAAAACCGCACTGTTGGTTTCGGAAAACTGTAATGGTGCGGCCTCCCGATTTAGCCGCATTCTCAGTACGTTGGTGGCTTCCGGGGTTGACCACGAGCATGCCCGGCATTTTGCTGTTACCTACAGCCGCGAAGACAACGAGTCGGTTGAGGCGTTCATCAGCCTTTTTCAGGGGCTGGTGCTTGAAAAAAAATTCAACCTTCCGTTTTATCAGGCGTTTGAAACCGCCAAGTTTTTTGCAGAAAGCGCAAAGGGTAATAAAGCCGAACTTAAAAAAGATTTTCTGGGCTTTCTGGGTTTTTGCTTTGAAGATACGAACGGCATCCTGCTTTCGCTGGAGCAGTGCCGAAGCCTTTCATTCAGCTATCTGAAACTGCATACCGATTACCCGAAAGGGGTTTTTCCGGAGTTTAAAATTCTGTATACTTTTCTGCGGCATGAAAAAGAAACTGGTTTGTCGATATCGAATGCGCTGGCAATTACGCAGACGATATTGCGCAACGGGCCGGGCGCCCAGAAAAATTTTATTGATTCTTACCGTTACGGCCTGAATAAACTGAATATGAAACCCGCGCAGTCGCTGGCGCTGGCCTACAAGCTTGCAGGTTTCACCAACAATCAGCAGGCTAAATAACAATGCAGGCGGCACTCGGTATTTTAATCCTGATACTTTTTTGCGGCCATTCCGGTTACAGTAAAAGCAGTTCTTCCACCCGAACGGTTTCGGTTGCCATTGAACTTGAAGATCTGCCGGATGTTGATAAATATGAACTTGAAGTCAGCAAGAGTTCCAGCAAAAAAACAAGACCCCTGACTTTTTCGCAGAACAATTCGGATTTTAAAATTAAACTGGAAGTGGGAAACTATCAGGTTCGCACGCGGATTGTTTCAAAGCAGGGCGAAACGGGGCCGTGGTCTGAGTGGTCGGAATTGCTGGCACGTCCTGAAGAAGTGGCCGACTTCGAAATTCCGAATTATAATTTTTCGGTCAGGAAGAATCAGAACTGGGCCGACGTAAACTTAAAGTGGAGCCGTGCCGCTGGCGCCGATAAATATGTTCTTTGGATCGAAAATCAGACAACCGGACTGGTTGTGAGCGAACCGGCTAAGTACAATGAAGCCTTGCTGAAACTGAAAACCGGAGAATACAAAATCGGTATCCAATCGGTATCCAAAGACGGAATCAAATCAAAAATTAAATACGTGCCGGATTCCTTCTTCGTAGGGAAAACAATGCTTCCGAAAATTCAGGTGCGGCAACCGGTTGCAGGATCCTTTAAATGGAGTAGAGAAGCGGAAGCCGAAGTAAAAATTGACCTCTACCGCAAGGCATTTTTCGGAGATAAATACCTGAG
>JANOJH010000190.1:0-1389 GCA_031408135.1 Bdellovibrio sp.
CTTATCTTTATAATAGGTAGGGATAATTTCATGCTCAAGCAAATCCAATAAATTTTTTCCTTCAATTCTATCTTTTTCTTCGGGGGTTAAAGAATCTTTAGCCGCCTCAATGATAAAACTATTTTTTCCGTGCCTGGCAAATTCGGGCACCCAACCGTCTGGGATAGAAAGATTGATAGAGCCGTTCATAGCGGCTGTCATACCCGAAGTACCAGATGCTTCATGATATAACCTCGGATTGTTCAGCCACACGTCAGATCCTCGTTTAAGGTGGCCCGAAATCCACAACTCATAACCAGTAAGGACAGTGCAATTTGGAAGGTCCTTTGTCTTCCAATAAATTTCATTGAAGATGTTGATTGCACCAAAATCTTCCGGATAAGGTTTCCCCGCCCAAATTATCTGAATTGGAAACTCCTTGTTATTGGCAATTTTCAAAAAGCGGTCAAAATCAGAAAGTAAAAGATTTGCCCGTTTGTAAGATGCAAATCTCCTGGCCCACACTACGGTTAAAACGTTTTCATCAAACAATTTTCCGGTTTGATTTGCCACTACTCGAAATAGCTTGAATTTCAATTCTCTCTTCCGATCGAGCAATTCGGTGTCATTGCCTTTTTCAAATGCATCATCTAGTTTAGGATCGCACCAATAGGTTTTATTCTGGGCATTGGTGATGGCCGTAATCTCACAAATTCCTTTGTTAGCTTTCCACATCTTACGTGCCACCTCGCCATGCAATTGTGATACACCATTGGCGCGCTTGGCCAAGCGAAGAGCGGTAAGTGTATAATTCAATACTCCATTTTCAGGGTGAACATAATCCTCCACTTGCTTCACCGAAAGACCGTTGAAGAAGTGCATGCTGTTTAGCAGTGGAATGCTGTGCTCCTCATTGCCCGCCAACTCAGGTGTGTGTGTTGTAAACACAACTCTTTTCTTTACCTCTTCAATGTCTTTATACTTGTCGAGTAAATAAAAACAAAGCGGTAAAGCATGACCTTCGTTCATGTGATAGATGTCTGTATCGCGTTCCAAAACATCTAATAACTTAGCTCCGCCAACGCCCAATAAAATAGATTGCGTGATCCTGGTCGTTTCGTTTGGGTCATACAGCCGATGGCTGATTGTTTGCGCGAGAAAATCGTTTTCCGGAATATCGGTGGTCAATAAAAACAAAGGGGCTGCCTGAAATACTTCAGGCTTGAGCAACAGCGCCTTCACATACACTTTTGTTCCATGAATGGTGATCGGAAAAAGAATACCGGTATCGGTGAGGAATGAATAATCCTTATCGCGAAAACTAACTTTTAAGGTTTGATCCTGGTTGCGTTCCTGATCATAGTATCCTTTCTTCCATAAGATGCCGATACCAATTACATTTTGCTTGAG
>JANOJH010000208.1:0-7702 GCA_031408135.1 Bdellovibrio sp.
CCGGGATCGAACCTTTTTTCATCGAGCTCGCGATGCCGATGCTGGTTGCGTTGTCTTACAACATTTCGAAATCCGAGAAATCGGGCCTCGCGGAACGAAATGACTTCGCCACTGGCTCCGGTGATCAGTTTTTCATCGAGAGAGGTCTGCAATGCTTTGGCGGTGTCGGCGTGCGTGATTTTAGCCGCTTTGGTTTTATCGGCGTTTGCTTTGGCAAAAACAACCAAGGTCTGGCCACTGAGAGAATTAATATCTTTTGAATGCAGGTGAACCTGCAGATTTTTTACAGACGTCGCCATTGTGTCTCCTTGTTTATTTTTTTAAAAAAATAGTATGTCTTGACCGGACTGGTCAACCAATATCAGAGATGATACATTTTTTAGCCTTTTAATCATGAAGAGCCCCGAGGAATGGCCCTTCAAGACTTTCAACAATCAAGGCTGCCGGCGCCAGATAAAAATAAATCCGGTTTATGACTCTCGAATTCTCTGCCGTTTTCCCGAAAAAGACCTGATCATTCTTGAAACGATCAGGTCGGAATTGCTTACATTGCAGAATGGGGAGTTGGACTAAGCGCTTTCGCTTTGTTTTTTAGCAGCGACTTCCGCGCGCGCCTTCATTTCATCGTCAGTGTAGTAGATCAGGCTTGGCTGATTGCCTTCACGGATAACTTTTTCATCAATAATGACTTCTTTTACGTTGGTCATTCCGGGAATATCAAACATCACATCCAGCATTGAAGATTCGATGACACCGCGAAGGCCGCGTGCACCGGTTTTTCGCTTGAGTGCTTCCTGGGCAATGGCTTTGATCGCCGCATCTGTGAATTTAAGATCGACGTTCTCAAATGAAAATAATTTCTGATATTGCTTCACAAGTGCATTTTTCGGTCGCACAAGAATATCCTGCAATACGGTCTCACTTAACGGTGCGAGTGTCGCGATACAAGGTAAGCGGCCGATAAATTCGGGGATTAGACCGAATTTCGACAGATCATCCGGTTCAACTTTTGAAAGCAAGTGCTCGGTTTGATCATCGCTTCGAGAAACGATATCTCCGGCAATTCCCATTGATTTATTTACGGTACGATTTTCAATAATTTTATCCAAGCCTACGAATGCCCCCCCGCAAATAAATAGAATATTCGTGGTATCAACCTGAATGAATTCCTGTTGGGGATGTTTGCGTCCGCCCTTGGGCGGCAGATTTGCTACAGTACCTTCAAGAATTTTCAGTAATGCCTGCTGCACGCCTTCACCGCTGACATCGCGGGTAATTGAAGGATTTTCAGATTTTCTTGAAATTTTATCAATTTCATCCACATAGATGATTCCGCGTTTACACTTTTCGATGTCGTAATCCGATGCCTGTAAAAGATTTAGAATCACATTTTCAACGTCCTCGCCAACATAACCGGCTTCAGTCAGTGCTGTTGCATCGGCCATGGCAAAAGGAACATTCAGAATTTTTGCAATGGTTTGGGCGATAAGCGTTTTTCCCGAACCTGTGGGCCCGATCAGCAGAATGTTGGATTTTTGCAATTCAACATCCGAGGATTTTTTGCCCTGTAATGAATTAATACGTTTGTAGTGATTGTGAACCGCAACGGCGATTGTCTTTTTTGCCTGCAGCTGTCCAATGACATAGTCGTCCAAAAATGCTTTGATTTCAATTGGTTTTGGAACTCTGAAGGCGCCTTTTACGGCAACTTCTTTATCTTTTTCCTCGTCAATGATGTCCATGCAAAGGTCAATACACTCATCACAAATGTAAACGCCGGGTCCGGCAATTAGTTTTTTGACTTCCTTTTGACCTTTTCCGCAGAATGAGCAACGTAAGCTGTTATTTGGTGTCGACATATTTTATATTATCCTTTGATTATTTATTCGTTTTACGCGAACTCACGATATGATCCAGAAGTCCGAACGACTTCGCTGCTTCGGGATCCATAAAGTTGTCGCGTTCCATTGCTGCAAAAAGCGTGGGATAGTCTTTACCCGTATGAGTTTCATAGATTTTCGTCAGCTTTTCCTTCGTCTTGATTAATTCTTTTGCATGAATTTCGATATCCGTCACCTGGCCGGAAAGCCCGCCCCCATGCAGCAGCGGTTGATGGATCATGATCCGAGAGTTCGGCATTGAGTAGCGCTTGCCCTTGGCGCCTGCTGTTAAAAGCAATGAGCCCATGCTGGCCGCCATTCCCATGCAATAAGTTGCAACATCGCACTTCACAAACTGCATGATGTCGTAAATGGCCAGTCCGGCAGAAACACTTCCGCCCGGTGAATTGATATAAAAGTGAATGTCTTTTTCAGGGTTGTCGACTTCCAGAAACAGGAACTGCGCAACGATAGCATTTGCAACATCATCCGAGACCGGACTACCCAGTATAACGATGCGATCCTTAAGAAGGCGGGAATAGATATCATACGAACGCTCGCCTTTTGACGTTTGTTCTATAACATAAGGTATTGCTGGCACACGAACTCCTGTAAAAGTGGTTGAAAATCATAATTCCCGTACATTTAAAATTCGGCGTTTTATGAGCGGATCTTTAAATATACTGTCAAAAAAAAAAGATTTGTTAAATAATGCTGCCCTAGAGTGAGAATTGTTCAAAATGAACCTGCCTGATTACATTCTTTAGTCCAGTCTATGTCGATAATGAGATTATTTTTAAATAGTTTTCTATTTTCAACGCCAATACCAAAGCCGAAATTGCACGGCTTTAGGCAGTCGATTGGGGGTGTATCAAATCAGGACAACCTACAGAAACGCTTAAAAACAGATTTTTAGTTTTGTTTAAAAGCTCTGCGCCGTTAATTGAAAATCGGTTAATTTTACGTAAGATAAAAATAGAGGATGATTTAAATCCCGCAGCAGCAGCGCGGTGGACGATCTGAACTTTTCAACTCTACGTATTAGGCCTAGACCATGTCGCCCATTATACTAAGTATTACAAATTTTTTTTTTGCATTTTGCACCGAAGATTCTAGACTGTATAGAAGCGAGATATCTTTTTAAGATGTTTCGAAAGTAACTTCATGGAAGGAGCCACTGAATGAGCGCTACCAAAACACAACAACTTCCCCTGCTTCCCCTCAGGGATCTCATCATTTTTCCACATATGATGATGCCGCTCTTCGTAGGCCGCGAAAAAAGTATCAATGCACTGGAAGACGCTATGAGCAAACAGTCAGACATTGTTCTTGCCGCCCAAAAGGATGCCAAAACAAACAATCCTGATGAAAAAGATATCTACCAGGTCGGCACAGTCGGAACAATTATCCAGCTGTTAAGATTACCCGATGGTACAGTTAAAGTTCTCGTTGAGGGCAAACGCCGGGTTAGAATTAAAAATTTTGTGGCTAATGAAGGTCACTTCGTCGTTGTGTGCGAAGCGATTAATGAAGAAGTTTCAAATCCGACGGAGGCTTCGGCCCTGGTCAGATCTGTAAAAGGTACATTCGAAACTTACGTTAAATTAAACAAACGAATTCCGCCTGAGATTCTGATGCGTGTTTCAAGTATTGAAAGCCCAGGAGAGCTTGCCGACATCATCGTGGCACAATTAAACCTGAAGCTTGAAGACAAGCAGGCTGTACTTGAAATTCTCGATCCAACCAAACGCCTTGAGCACCTGCTCAATCTGATGACCGGTGAAATTGAAATTCTTGAGGTTGAGAAGAAAATCAGAACTCGTGTAAAGAAACAAATGGAAAAGTCTCAGAAAGAATATTACCTGAATGAACAAATGCAGGCGATTCAGAAAGAGCTTGGCGAGAAAGATGATTATCAGGCCGAACTCGAAGACCTGACAACAAAGTGTAACGATAAAAAAATGCCTAAAGAGGCAAAAGACAAAATTCACAAAGAAATCAAAAAACTTAAAATGATGTCGCCGATGAGCGCAGAAGCAACCGTGGTTAGAAATTACATCGACTGGGTGCTTTCATTGCCTTGGCAGGAATATTCCGAAGATCGTCATGACGTAAAAAACGCCAAAAAAATCTTGGATAACGATCACTGGGGTTTAGAGAAAGTTAAAGAACGTATTTTAGAATATCTTGCAGTGTTGTCGCTTTCTAAGAATATGAAAGGTTCGATTATTTGTTTAGCCGGACCTCCGGGCGTTGGTAAAACATCGCTTGCCAGATCCATCGCTGAATCACTGGGTAGACCTTTTGCCCGGATCAGTCTCGGTGGAGTGCGGGATGAAGCTGAGATCCGCGGTCACAGAAAAACCTATGTTGGAGCAATGCCGGGTAAAATTCTGCAGGCTCTGCGTAAAGTTGACAAAGGCAATCCGGTCCTTTTACTCGATGAAATCGATAAAATGGCAAATGACTTCAGAGGCGATCCGGCATCTGCAATGTTAGAGGTTTTAGATCCAGAACAAAATTCAAGTTTTGCCGATCACTACCTTGAGCTCGAATACGATTTATCAAAAGTAATGTTCGTGGCTACTGCCAACAATCTTGGTAACGTGCCGAGACCGCTACTGGATCGAATGGAAATTATTTACCTTGATGGATATATCGAGCAGGAAAAATTTCATATCGCCAAAAACTATCTTGTTAATAAACAAATTGAAGCTCACGGCCTTAAAGATTTCAAGATCATCATTGCCGACAAGACAATACGTGATGTCATCCGCTATTACACGCGTGAGGCCGGTGTTCGAAATTTAGAAAGACAGTTCGCAAACATCTTCAGAAAAGTGGCAAAAGACATCGTAATGTCTCAGACACTTGAAGACTTCAGAAAAGAGCCGACTACCGAAAAAACCGGTAAGACAAAAACCACAAAAGGTAAGAAGTCAGCCGGCAAAAAGCCAGATGGTTATGTTGTGACTCCGGAAAAACTTGTCGAGTTGATCGGTGCTCACAAATATAAATATGGTGAAATCGAAAAACAGAACGAAATTGGTCTAACCAACGGTATGGCCTGGACCGAAGTTGGCGGCGATCTCTTAGCCGTTGAAGTCAGCGCTGTGCCTGGTAAAGGCAAGTTTACTGTTACCGGTCAACTTGGTGATGTCATGAAGGAATCCTGCGTAGCTGCAATGTCTTACACCCGATCGCGCGGACCTCTATTCGGGCTGGATAAGGAATTCTATGAAAATATCGATATTCACATCCACTTTCCGGATGGTGCTACTCCAAAAGATGGCCCTTCCGCAGGTATTGCCCTGACAACTTCAATTGTTTCGGCAATGATGAAAATTCCGGTTAAGCGTACAGTTGCTATGACGGGTGAAATTTCTCTTCGAGGCAAAGTGCTTCCGATCGGTGGATTAAAGGAAAAAATTCTGGCTGCTCATCGCGGTGGAATCAAAACGATTATCTGTCCGAAAGAGAATGAAAAGGATCTCAAAGACATTCCAAAAGAAGTACTGAAAGAATTAAAAGTAATTCTTGTGGATCACGTCGATCAGGTTTTAATAAACGCTTTGGATATCAAAAATCCTAAAGAGTTATTTAAAGCTCAAAACGAAAGAGTCTTTGGAATTAAAGCTCACTACACAGGTCAGTCCGTACATAATACGACTCACTAGTCTTTGGTAATTTAGAAATTACGAAAATGGCGCTAATTCTGAATTAGCGCCATTTTAATTTTAAAGGCTCGCTGCCCAATAATTAGGCGCAGTTTAAAAAATTCTTAAATTCTATTCCGATCTGAAAAAAGTGAGTGTTTTCAATCACTCAATGCCCTGTCTTAAAATAAATTACAATTTATGCTTTTGCCGATTGACCACTGATTTAAGAATCTGTAAGAAAATGACTTCTTTGAGGTACAATAAATGTCAAATCAGCCAGAACGTCTGTTGGAAATCGGAAAGCTCTATTGTGATCGTGGTGATTACGGTCTGGCGCTTCCGAATCTAAATGAGGCGGCAAAAAGTTTTCTAGATGATAAGAATTTTAATTCCTATCTTAAGGCCCTGCAGCTCATTCTCAGAATTTACGCAGAACGCGCAGAACTAGATCAAATTACTCAGATTAAAGAGAATCTCCACGATTTGGTCATTCGCGAGGGCATCGAATTGTCTTCGAAAATGTATTATGTGCTTGGACTTTGCTCGAGCCTGAAACAGCAACCCGACAACGCTGTTGAATACCTGAGAAAAGCCCTTGAACTCGGAATGCGGTCTAACAACCAAGAAGACATGTGTTATGCAATTCTCGGTTTGTCTATCTGTTATCGCCAGCAAAAAAAGTATGAAGAAGCCTTAAAAGAAATTTATAATCTTAACATTTTCTTACAATTGCTGAACTTGCCTGAGCTTAAAGCCTCAGCGGCCAATTCAAATGCACGGATCCTGATGGATCTGAAAAAGTTCGACCAGGCACTCGACATTCTTTGGACTGCCTATGAGGAAATTAAAAATACCAAACAACTTTCTGTGGCGCTCGTTATTCTGGAAAATATCGGAACTGTTCTTTACGAGCTGGGCCAAAAAGATGCCGCAAAAATTTATTTGAATCTCGCGGCAAAATCGATTGATCCGGAAAACAACCGTTTGCTCCTTAAGCGAATCGAAAAATATCTGACCGACATTAACAAGAGTGCCAACTCAAGTACTGATCTCGTTTTTGATCTCGATAATCACGCCATTATTGAAAGATCACTTGGGAAAATCGATTTCAAAAACCAGTTTATTCTTTTGGATCTTCTGAAATTGTTCATTTCGAATCAAGGCCATATTTTTTCGAAAGAGTATCTAGTTGAACATGTCTGGAAACAGAATTACGACCCGGAAGTTCACGACAACAAAATTTATGTTACGATTAAGCGCCTGAGAAAAATGATTGAGCCGGATTACGATAAGCCGAAATACATTTTCAGAGCGAAAAATGGATACTATCTGAATAAGAGCGCAAAAGTCGAAATTAGCGAATCAAGAGCCGGGGGGGCTTTGTAATGAGAAGTATATTTTTAATTTTAACCATGGTCTTTTTTAGTTTTTCTACAATGGCTCAGCCAAGTATCTCAAGTGGAATAATGTGCAATGTCGCCCGTATTTCCGGCGGTGATGCCTGGCCGTGGTCGATTGCTAAACCATTCCCGTGGGACAACATCCAGGGCTACTGGAAACTCGGAGACGACGACCACTCTTATCTTGTCGCAAAAATTCTCAGTACGACAGACAGCCGAAAAATTCTCAGTCTTTCCGTACTAGATCATGGCGTCTGCTCGAGGCCTTATGCCAAAGGCACCGGCTACGTTGATGTAACCGAAAAGAACGTGGTTCGCGCATTGGTGAACGATGGCGTTTTCAAGTACCAGGTAAAGCTCGGCATGTTTGATAGCCGTGATCTCATCGGCCAGAACTCATGTTCAGCAAACATCATGGCTTTATCGATTCAGGTAATTGCCCGCGTGCAAAAGTCATTTGACCCGGTAATGGGCCCGCTAGACCCTACCATCACAGAAATGCGCAACATGGTGCTTAAAAAAGTTACAATTAATGTTAATGAAGCCTGCAAACGCTAAAATTGATGAAAAGTTCTTGAGTCTTTAATTAGAGGAGTTTATAAAAACTCTTCTACTATAGGGAGTTAGCTCAGTTGGTAGAGCGCCACCCTTACAAGGTGGATGTCGCAGGTTCGAATCCTGTACTCCCTACCAAATACTTGAAATCACGAACGAATTTTAAATCAGCAATTGGTAGAAAAAATTAAAAGGGAAAAATAACGTG
>JANOJH010000224.1:0-2136 GCA_031408135.1 Bdellovibrio sp.
CCACTGTCTTGATTATTTGAAGTTAAAAATACTGCAAAGATGCGGGGCCATCGGAAAGTATTGGACCCCTGAGTTCGGTGTTATTATGCCAGAAATAAAAGTCTAGGTTCTATGAAAACCCCTGCTGCGTCATAGAGAGCCCAGAAAATGGCTTTAAATTTGCTCTATTTAACATCAGATAGCTAACATCAGTATAGCTAACATCAGACTGCGACTTCAAAGAGGAGAAAATCATGAGCCCGGAAAAAGTCCTTGTCGTCTATTTTTCAAGAACTGGCCGAACGAAAATTCTGGCACGCGAACTCTCCCATAAACTCGGTTGCGCAATTGAAGAGGTGAAAACTCCGAAGCGTTATACCGGAATTTTAGGCTATCAGTTTGCACTCCTGCAGGCGACTTTCAAAGTGTTGCCTGAAATCGCACCGATACAGAGTAATTTGGCCAACTATGATCTCATCATTATAGGGGGGCCGGTCTGGGGCGGATCGCTTTGCAGCCCGCTTAGAACATTCATCGAAAGCTACAAAAACGAATTCAAAAACGTTGCTTTCATGGCAACCCAAAGCGGAATCATCGGAAGAAACCATGTTTTTGACCAAATGCGAATCGCGGCTCAAAAGACACCGTTAGCAACACTTGACATCGCCGAACGCGACTTCAGAAATGGACTTTACAAAAACAGCATTTCTTCGTTTATTATGAAATTAAGCCTCATTAACCCGAAAATTAACAGAAGACGGATTGCCGAGCCAACCACGACTGAAGCAAATTACTGAAGAATTTTTAGTGTGACAGATCTGCAGGAATTTTTTATCCTGCAGACGAGGTCTTAATGATTAAACCCAAGAAAAAAGCCGAGCTGCATGGCGAAACGCATAGATCGCACCATATTGGCTGGCTTCGCGCAGCCGTACTGGGCGCCAATGATGGCGTTATTTCTACCTCAAGTCTTATCGTGGGAGTTTCGGCGGCACATGCAACCTATCAAAATATTTTAATCAGCGGCATTGCGGGGCTGGTATCCGGAGCGATGTCGATGGCCGCCGGCGAATATGTGTCGGTAAGTTCTCAGTCCGACATCGAAAAGGCCGACCTCAAAATTGAACGGGAAGCCATCGCAAATAATCTGACCTTCGAACGAGAAGAACTGGCGCAGATATACATGGAACGCGGGCTTGAACCGACGCTCGCCAGAGAAGTTGCGTTCCAATTGATGGAGCATGATGCCCTCGGTGCCCATGCGCGCGACGAACTTGGAATTTCTATGGGGTCAGTTGCGCGGCCGGTGCAGGCCGCACTGACTTCGGCCGCGACGTTTTCGACGGGAGCACTGCTGCCACTCCTGATCGTCATTTTTTCATCTGAACAGGTTTTGATTCCGGCTGTCGTGGGCTCGTCACTCTTATTTCTGGCAGTGCTCGGGGCTGCGGCGGCGCGAATCGGTGGCGCAAGTATTTTAAGAGGCGCAACCCGAGTTACTTTCTGGGGTGCCATTGCAATGTTATTGACAATGGGAATCGGCGTTGCATTCGGAACTATTCTTTAATCATAAGCTCCGCTTATAGGCTTTGTCTCAAAATGATACAGCGGTATTGTTAAGCTCGTTGACTAACATTTTTTGTAACTCCGGGCAAACTGGCGCTTCCGCTGCGAGCTAAGATCATCCTGCATGGCACATTCAATGAAATGATTACGAGTAGGCAAAGGGATATATATGCTCAAAATTGCAAACCTATTATTAATTCTAATGGTTTTTAGCTTTTCAACAGCTCAGGCTTTGTTGTGCAAACAGCTTTTCCTGGACGCAGGAAAAGGCGTCAATATCGTATTGCAGTCACCGGATATTCCCAGTGAATTAAATCTGAAAGCCCGGGTTTTTGAAGCCACCGGCAATGCAGGTAAAATCAGTGAAGAAGTTTCGGATCTGGTCTTGATGATGGCCCAGGCACGCTCTCCAATAATAAGTGATAAAGAAATAAATCAAAAAGGTAAACTCGTACTTGGCCTGCCAATCGGCAACGGATTTGTGCTTGAACTGAAGTACCGCTCTAATTCTACCTTTGAAGACAAATTCGTGCTCGATCATATTAATCTGCTTTCGCCTTCCGGCAAGCAAATCGATGTATCGTCCAATCC
>JANOJH010000256.1:0-1923 GCA_031408135.1 Bdellovibrio sp.
TCCGGTCAAATTCATCGTAACAAAGCTGCCCTGCTGATTCTGTATTTTTATTTCGCCGTCATCGCCCTTGTACTCACCGTCTTTATTAAACGGATTTGCCTGCGTTTTGAAGCCACCGAACAGAAATCTTTCGCCCATTCGGCGGTTTGCCATTTCGAGGATGGAATTTGAAATCTGACTGACTTCAGATCCGATCATCGCACGCTGTGATTCGCCGACGGTGTCGCTGGCGCCTTGTAAGGCCAGCTCTTTCGTACGAATGACGGCTTCACCGAATTGCGCAAGAGTGGATTCAGTCGTATCCAGAAAGATTTTGGCAGAAGCGATATTTTTTTCAAACTGTTCCGTATTTTTCAGGTCGGTGCGATTCGCCAGAACTTTGACTGCGCCAACAGGATCTTCAGAGGGCGTCGTCAGTTTTTTTCCGGTCGCGGCCTGATTTTGCAATTGAGTCAGCTCAGATCTGTTCTTCTGAATATTCTTCAAGGCCTGGCTGTGCGACATTTTATCAGTAATACGCATTAATCAATTCCATCAGTTACAAACGTTTCAGGTTGAGCACGGTTTCGAACATTTCATCAGCCATCCGAATGACCCGCGCCGAAGCTTCGTAGGATTTCTGAAATTCAATCATCTTCTGAGCTTCTTCGTCGAGACTTACGCCGCTGACGCCTTCGCGGATATTCTTAATCTGATCGAGAACATTTTTCTGAGACTCCAGACTCGACTGCGATTTCTGGCTCATGATTCCGACTTCGCCAACTTTTGAATTATAAAAATTATCGAATGTAAACGTTTTTTCGGCACCCATTAGCGCTTTGAACTGCAGAGAATGAATAACATTGGCTGTTGTGTTGTCGCCAGGCGAATCGGGAACAGCTGCCGCCGCTATACGCCCGACATCTTTTGATACCGTATCACTCACTTTGAGATTTTCAATTGTAAAACTTCCGTCAGCCGGAACGTCAAAAAAGTTCACACCTTGTTTACTGTATCTGTCAAAACCCTCGGTGTGCGCCTTGTTTACTTCATTTGCGATATTGTACGAAAGATCTGCAAGGTCATCACGTAAACCGGCCACCATTCCATCACGTAGTTCAATCGCTCCGCCTAAGGCGCCGCGCTTGAACTGTTCGGTAATGTCCGACATCGTTCCGCCCTTACTCATTTCATAAAAAACCTGCGTCTGATTTCCTTCATTGGTTGACGTTTTAAGTTCCGAACTCGAAGTGCCGGCCACCAGAATACCGGTTTTGCCGGATGTCACATTAACCATTCCCGACTTCGAATCTTCGGCATAACTGATATCCATTTTTTCAGACAATTTTTTTATCAGCAGGTCACGTCGGTCGCGCTCATCATTGGCGATTGCGCCTGAAATTTCTATCGATTGAATTTTTTCATTCAGAACGGCAACTTCTTTTGCGTTGGCATTCACTTCGCGTACGCCGGTTTCGATCACACTATTGAGTTCGTTTGTTACTGTGACGATCTGCCGGTCCATTTCCTTGAAATTTTTTACCATCGCACCAGCATTGTCCCGCACGACAGTTCGAGTTGTAAGACTTTCCGGATTATTGGCAAGTTCCCTGAAGCTGTTAAAAAAGTCCGTCATTGAGCTGTTCAAACCTTTTACCGTCTGTTCATTGAAAGTGGACTCGAGGCGCTGAAGCGCGGTCGAACGGCCTTCAAGGAAAGCCAGGTTTGAACCTTCACGCTCAATCTGCCGCTCTAACCAAGGATTATTAGCCCGGGTTATACCACCGAGTTTGGAGCCTGTACCAACTCTTTTATTACCGTCTCCGACGGCCGGATTCGTCATGACATCAACACGTTGACGTGAAAATCCATCAACAGATCTGTTAGCAATATTATGGGACGTCGTCGACAACGCCGATTGGCTGACTGCCATTCCGCGACGAC
>JANOJH010000296.1:0-1458 GCA_031408135.1 Bdellovibrio sp.
CGAATAAATTATTGAAAAGTGGAATTCTTGTTCAAGAAATACAAGCCTATCAAACAGAACACTCTCCTGTGAAAATAGAAAAGGCTTATCAAGGTGTTCTTTTCTTCAGTCCAAGTGCAGTAGATAGTTTTCTTTCTTTGAATTCAATCAATTCAACAGCCTGCTTCTGTCTCGGAAAAACCACTGATAATCACGCCCGAAAATCTGGGTATACAGAAATTCATGTAGCGGAAGCGCATACTCCTGAAGCATTAGTAAAAACAGTAATTCAACATTATAAAAATAAAGTCCATGCTTAAAAATGATTTGCTGTTAAAAGCGCTTCGAAAGGAAAAAGTATCTCGTCCTCCTGTGTGGATGATGCGACAGGCAGGTCGATACCTGCCGCAATATCAGGTGTTGAAAGCGAAGTATGATTTCTTCACCCGTGTGCAAACACCTGAACTCGCTTGTGAGATCACACTTCAGCCGGTTGATATTATTGGAGTTGATGCAGCCATTATCTTTTCTGATATATTGGTTATTCCTCAAGCCCTTGGCATGACGGTTTTGATGGAAGAAGGCAAAGGGCCATCCTTACCGAAGACAATCAAAACACAAAAAGATATTGACGAGTTGGATGAGAACGATATTGCAGAAAAATTGAAATATGTTCTCGGTGCATTGACCTTAACCAAGCGCGAACTGAATAATCGGGTTCCGCTGATCGGCTTTGCAGGCGCTCCCTTCACGTTGCTATGCTACATGGTGGAAGGAAAGGGAAGCAAAGGTTTTGAAAAAGCAAAAGCATTTTGTTTTGCTCAGCCCGAGATGGCGCATAGCTTGTTGGGTAAAATTACCCGTGCCACTATTTCCTATTTGAAAGGCCAGGCGCAAGCGGGTGCAGATGTCGTGCAGATATTTGATAGTTGGAGTGGCCTGCTAAGCCCCGAGGATTTTGAACGCTTTGCAAGTCCTTATCTTATTCAAATAGCAGATGCACTTGCACCGCTTGTTCCGGTTATTCTTTTCCCGAAAGGAAGTAGTTATGCATTGCGATCACTTTCTCAGCATAAATCGGTCTCTGGTTTAGGTATTGATTGGGGTATTCGTCCTGAGGTTGCACGCCAAGAGGCGCAGAATGGCATTACCCTTCAGGGAAATTTTGATCCGTCAAAACTTTCCATGCCAGCGAATGAAATTAAAAGAGAAGTGACGAAGATGATAAAGTCCTTTGGTGTGCAGGCGTATATCGCCAACTTGGGGCATGGAATATTGCCACATATTCAGGTTGATCACGCTAAAGCTTTTGTGGATGCTGTAAAAGAGTACCGGGATGACCTCCATTAAAGATCAGTTTACCCGTCATATCCATTCCTTGCAAGAAAAAATCTGTAAGGGTTTGGAAGAAGCTGATGGTAAGGCAAAGTTCGTTTCAGACGTTTGGGAACGGCCTGGTGGTGGAGGTGGCGATTCACG
>JANOJH010000298.1:0-1287 GCA_031408135.1 Bdellovibrio sp.
TTCAGAAGGGTTCTCTGGAATTTATTCTAATCTTTATCACATTCATGCACCTACAAGAATCAAAGCTGTAAAAGATGGTGTGAAGTATGGCCCCAAGCGAATTGAGAAGTATGATCTGAAACAAACTCATCTCAATACTTCTAAAGTAACCGTTACCGGTGATGATTATCTCAGCGCCCGTAAAGTATTGCTCACCAACAATGATTGTTCGATATCCATTTGCTCTCCATCCAAACGCAAAATGGATTACTTCTATAAAAATGCTGAAGGCGATGAGGTGCTGTACGTACACGATGGCAAAGGTGTTTTGTTTTCGCCATTTGGAAAACTGGATGTACGACAAGGCGATTACATTGTTATTCCACGCACCGTCATTTATAAATTAGAATTTGAAGAAGGCCCGCTTCGCTTATTGATTATCGAATCCGCTTCTCCTGTTGAAACAGTTAAGCGCTACAGAAATCAACTCGGCCAGCTTGGTGAACACTCTCCTTATTGCGAACGGGACATTCGTCCTCCGCATGAATTGATTACCCATACTTCGAAAGGAGAATTCTTATTGAAAATAAAAAAGCAAGGCTATTTGCATCACTACCTTTATGAACATAGTCCGCTTGATATTATTGGTTGGGATGGTTTTCTTTGGCCGTATGCATTTTCCATTCACGACTTTGAACCTATCACCGGAAGAATTCATCAGCCACCACCAACTCATCAAACTTTTCAAGCCCATAATTTTGTAATCTGTTCTTTTGTTCCACGGCTGTTTGACTACCATCCGCTTGCCATACCTGCACCTTATAATCACAGTAATATTGACAGTGATGAAGTTTTATATTATGCAGAAGGAAATTTTATGAGCCGCAGAGGAATTGAGCGAGGATCATTTACACTTCATCCTGGTGGACTTCCGCACGGCCCACATCCGGGAACCGTGGAAAAAAGTATTGGTGCCAAGGAGACACACGAACTAGCGGTGATGATCGACACGTTCCATCCCTTGCACCTCACCGAAGACTCATTAGAATTTTTAGACAAGAATTATCCCATGAGTTGGACGGATCATTCAGGCGATGCGTTTCATGAGGTGAATACGCCCTGAGTTTAAAAAATTCGTATGCAATCGTTCTCCCTCCCCATCCAAGTCCGCTGGTCTGATATTGACCAAAACCGTCACATTCTACATTCCCAATCCATCAAAGTTTGTAAATTGCACCTGCATCAAATCCAGAAAATATGAGCACAATCCACATCCAGGAAAAGCTACACGCAGTAGTTAATAACTGT
>JANOJH010000317.1:0-1282 GCA_031408135.1 Bdellovibrio sp.
CACGGGTTGATCTTGTTAGATGCTGCCGATCTCTATATTCAAAATGGAGCTTACCGTGTGGCCAAAGAATACTTAGGCAGATCTAAAAAAGCGTTGGATGGGGGAGGTTTTATGACAGATGTACTCAAAGCCCGTTTGGACTTGAGTATGGCCGAAATTTTAATTGGACAGGGCTTTTATAATGAATCGCTGGAGTTATTAAGAGGCCGTGAACGCTATTTTGCAGGGAAGGCCATAAAACAGGAAAGCTTTATTGACGATAAAGGAAACCTGAAAAGCAGAAGATTGACTGAGGATGAAATAAGAGTGCGCTATACTGATTATGCTCGGTTACTCAGCAATATCGCAAATAACTATCGGAACAAGGGAAATTTTAAAAGTGCCGATTCCGCTTTCGCAGCCGCCAGCAGTTGGATTGATAAAAACCTGGGTGAGTCAACACTTGCTTATGTGAAAAATCAATTCTATTGGTCTAACTTAATTATTGAAGGCGGCATGGAAGCAGATCAAGATTTTCCGCGTGGAACCGGTTACGATCTGGCTATTAATAATTTAAAGATTTCTCATAAGCCCTCACATTACCTCGGCATTGAAATTTACGAACAACACCTGAAGAGGCTTCTTAAAGAGGGTAACTCCACCCGCTACCACAACACAAAATTAGAGTTTGAAAAGCTGATCAATAAAAGTTTCCCGCAAGGAAGTATCTATGCTGCTAGGCTCAAAGCTGTGGGGTTTGACAGCAAGTTGAGCAAAGACAAAACCAAGAATCTGGAGAACGATGCTAACAATGTAATCAGTAATTCACAAGGCTTGCCCCGAAACAATATTACCACGACCGAAATTTTATATTTTCTGTACAACCTCACGATAGAAAAGAAGAACTATAAGAATGCGGAAATATACCTGAAAGACATCATTCAAATCAAAACCGAATTAATGGGAGAAGAATCACCCGAAGTGCATCTTGCCAAAGTGCACCTCGCCAACTTTTATCTCGATTATACAAACACCATTTCAGAAGCTGGAAAAATTTATGAAGAAAGTTTTACTACTGTCGTAGAGAAAGAAATTGATGCCTCGCATAAAGACCATCTGGATATTCTCAACCACCTAGCAGTATACTATGAACTCACTGACAAGTACAACCTAGCCATTACCACATTAAACAAAGCTACGGATGTATCGCGCAGTAAATACAGTGATACGGATTACCAATATGGAGTAGAGTTGACCAACATTGCCAGGCTGCTGATTAAGTTGGGCCAATATGAAAAAGCCG
>JANOJH010000333.1:0-1289 GCA_031408135.1 Bdellovibrio sp.
TGCCACCGACTTATGGAAGCGCCACATTCTTATTGCTAAGTCCGCGATTGGATTTTACATTTACCGATAAACTATTTCTCACCACGTTTGTGCAGTACAACGATCGATATGATAACGTAAACCTGAACGCACGCTTTCAATGGCGTTATAAACCTGCATCTGATTTTTTTGTTGTCTATACTGAAAATTATTTTCCGGAATACCTCAAAACTAAAAACAAGGCATTGGTGTTAAAGTTTACGTATTGGTTCAATCTCTAGTAGCTGGTATTAGGCATTTGGGTTTTGGGGTGTTAAATTTGAGCTTCACATTATAATTTTGATCATGGCATTTGGTTTGTTTAAAAGAAGCGAGAAAAAAGAAGAAAAACCACTACACAATGGGCCGCACTATCACGACCTGAAAGTGAAAGAGATCATTCAAGAAACAAAGGATGCGATCAGTATTGCATTTGAGCAGCCTGAAAAAAAGATCACTTATAAATCTGGTCAGTTCCTCACGCTTATTATACCCGTTCAGGGCAAGGAAGTCCGCAGAGCCTATTCACTTTGCTCTTCTCCTTTTGTCGATCAAAATTTAGTGGTAACGGTAAAAAGGGTTGACAATGGATTAATGTCCAATTGGCTTCCGGATAATTTAAAGGCAGGAAGTAAGTTGAAGGTGATGGAGCCGATGGGGCAGTTTACCACCGAATATAAAAAGGAAGGGAAACGTCATCTTATTCTGTTTGCCGGTGGCTCTGGCATTACGCCAATGATGTCTATTATTAAAAGCCTGCTTACTCAAGAGCCTGATAGCATTTGTTCGCTCATCTATTGTAATCGGGATGTTGACAGTATCATCTTCAAAAATGAATTTGATAAACTGCAAACAACTTATGAAGGGCGGCTGCATGTAATTCATGTGCTTGATAATGCTCCTATGAACTGGCAGGGCTACTCCGGACTTTTAAATCATGATATGCTGGTTAAATTATTTGAGCGTATTCCGGATTGGGGAATTGAGAAGAGCACCTACCTGATGTGTGGCCCCGAAGGCATGATGAAGAATGTGGATCTGTTGTTGGCCGAGCATCATATTCCAAAAGAGAAAATTTTTAAAGAGAGTTTTGTGGCCGGTGTACTTGATAAAGAAAAGAAGGAGACTCCAGTTGCAAAAGAAGAATACAAAACCCGTGAAGTAACGATACGCTACGATGGACAGGAATTTAAGGTAATGGTGCCACCAGATCGGGCTATTCTGGAGACAGCTCTTGATCAGGGTATTGATCTACCATTTAGTTGTCAAAG
>JANOJH010000344.1:0-5200 GCA_031408135.1 Bdellovibrio sp.
CGCTAACGGCGAAAAATTCAATATCAATGCCGACTGGGCGGCCTGCCAGATTGCAGTGGCGCTGGATGCAAAAAAATTGGTTTTTCTAACCGACCAAAACGGAATTCTCGATCAACAAAAGCAATTGGTTCCCCGCGCGAATTCGCGCCTGATTAATCTTATGATTGCTGATGGAACTATTTCCGGTGGAATGTTCACAAAAGTTAAAGCGATGATGACCGCACTGAACGCAGGTGTAAAACACGTGCGCGTACTGAAAGCAAGCGTTGCCGGCCTGGCCTTAACCACTGAATCAATCGGCACATTGTTAACAGAAGTTCAGACGAGTAAAGGAGCTATCCATGAGCGAGCGGGCTAATGACACCCAAGAAAGGCTGCTGGCCCTGCGCCAATTGATACGTGAAGGCGAAGCCAGCACGCAAGAAGAGATTTGCAGTGCGCTTAAGCGAAAAAAATTTGATGTGACCCAAAGTACAGTGTCGCGCGATTTGCGCCGTATCGGCGCCGTCAAAACCACCAATGCCGAGGGCGAAATTATTTACCGATTGCCGGAACAACATCTGGCGCAATTGACACGCGCTAATCATGATGTCAGCCAGTTGGTAGTCGATATTCGTTCGAATGAGAGCGTGGTTGTGATTCACACAACGCCGGGCTCGGCCAGTTTGATTGCGGCGGATCTCGACCGTATGCGCGTTACTCTTGGAATTTTAGGAACTTTGTCTGGCGATGACACCATTTTTGTAGCGCCGATATCAACGAAGCAGATTTTAAAAGTCGAACAGAAAATTAAAAGTGAGTATTTACAATGAAGGAGACTGCAATGATGACAACAACCCAAAACTACGGACAAATCAAAGGACCAATAGTAATGATTGGTTTTGGCTCTATCGGCAGAGGAACATTGCCACTGATCGAGCGCCATTTTAAATTTAACAAAGATCAGATGGTGGTCATCGACCCAAGTGCTGCTGATCGAAAATTACTGGATGACCGTGGAATCCGATTTTTACAATTAGGGTTAACTGCCGAGAATTATCAACAGGTTTTGAAACCCTTGCTGACCTCAAACGAAGGGCCCGGTTTTTGTGTGAATTTGTCTGTGGATGTGTGTTCGCTGGATGTGATGAAGCTTTGCCGCGAAATCGGCGCATTTTACATTGATACAGTAGTTGAACCTTGGGCCGGTTTTTATTTTGACGCTTCTAAAAAAGCTGCGGCACGTTCGAACTATGCTTTACGCGAAACAGTTTTGGCTGAGAAAGCCAAAAGCCCGGGCGGCATCACCGCCATTTCCTGTTGCGGGGCAAATCCCGGAATGGTCTCGTGGTTTGTAAAACAGGCTCTGATTAATTTAGCGCTGGATCTGGAAATTCCCTTTTTTGTGCCGACCAACCGCCAAGAGTGGGCTTTGCTTATGCAGAAAGTCGGCGTAAAGGGAATTCACATCGCTGAACGTGATTCGCAGAGATCAGTCAAACCGAAACAGGCGGATAGTTTTGTAAATACCTGGTCGGTTGAAGGCTTCATCAGTGAGGGAATGCAGCCTGCAGAACTCGGCTGGGGAACTTTCGAAAAATGGATTCCGGAAAATGCTCAACAACATGAATCGGGTTGTCAGGCCGCGATTTATCTGCAACAAGCCGGCGCCAACACGCGCGTGCGCACGTGGTGCCCCACTCTGGGCCCTCAATACGGCCGACTGGTCACGCATAACGAAGCCATTTCGATTGCCGATTATTTTACCGTTGGTAGCGGAAGAAGCGCCACTTACCGGCCCACCTGCCACTATGCCTATCATCCCTGTAACGATGCCGTGCTTTCACTTGAAGAAATGTTCGGACAAATCGGCGAGCGGCAAAGTTCTCAGCTGATTCTGGATGAAAATGAAATCGTCGACGGGCTCGATGAACTGGGCGTGCTCCTGTACGGTCATGCTAAAAACGCCTACTGGTACGGTTCACAACTTTCGATTGAAGAAACGCGGCAGTTGGCGCCCTATCAGAACGCAACCGGGTTACAGGTGACTTCGGCGGTTATCGCCGGCATGGCCTGGGCGTTAGAAAACCCAGAGGCCGGAATTGTAGAAGCTGACGAAATGGACTTTCAGCGTTGTCTGCAATTTCAGTTGCCGTACTTAGGGCCTGTAAAAGGTTTCTACACCGATTGGACGCCGTTAAAAAATCGTCCCGGATTTTTTCAGGAAGAGATTGATGCTACTGACCCTTGGCAATTTAAGAATGTCATCGTTCGTTAGGATTTTTCTCAATCTGAGGCATAAGCTCTAAAGGAAAGCCATTTTCAGTCCGATGTTAGGATACTTGAGGTGCTAAATGCTAAAATTGATCGGCGTTGGAGTGATTTTACTTTCTTTTTCGAGTGTGGCTTTTGCAACTGCAGACCCGAACCAGATTTCTGAATGTGTGTGGGACAAATACTTCACAAATGCAGATGAGCTCAGAATCAGAGTTGATGAACTGACCAAAAAAGAAGGTTCAGCGCAAAATAAAGCCGCAGTTCGCAGAGAAAAAGACCACGCGGCCACTGAGCTCAAAGATTTGCGCGAAAAAAAGAGAGCCTTCGACGTTCTAAAGAAAGAAAAATACTTCAATGTAGATGAAGGCCTGAAATCAACATTTCCGGACGAGTATCAGGCTTGCCTTTCGGAATAATTGATCCATATGCCGTCATTTGATATTGTTTCAGAACTCAACATGCAGGAAGTCGATAATGCCATCAACCAGGCTAAAAAAGAAGTTTTGGGCCGTTACGATTTTAAAGGCAGCAAAGCCGAACTGAACTGGGATAAAAAAGAAGTTACGCTGCTGGCCGAAGATGAGTATAAAATAGTAACCATGATGGATATTCTGCAGAACAAGATGGCAAAGCGGGGCCTTGATTTAAGAGCTCTTAAGCTTTCGGAAATTGAGCCGGCCGGTGGAAGATTGTTACGTCAGAAAGTGACACTTGTTCAGGGTATCGAAAAAGAAATGGCCAAAGACATCGTAAAATTCATTAAAGATTCGAAGTTAAAAGTTCAGGCGCAGATTATGGACGAAAAACTGCGGGTGACTTCCAAAAGTATTGATGAACTGCAATCGACGATGCAGGCGGTGAAGGCCCATAATTTTTCGGTGCCATTGCAATTCGATAATATGCGATCCTGATTTTTTAACTTACAATTTAGAGATGGAGATGTACGCCGTACCTAAACCCCCCGAAGGCGGGGGTTTAGGTACGGCGTACATTCTAACTTCGATACAGTAACTCTCTCAATATGATTCCAATTCAAAAGTTTTGGGTATTTTCTGGTGCTTTTACTTTTAAATAGCTCTGATTTAACCGATACTGTTCTAAGGATGATTTGGAGGGGAAATGCCATTATCACACCGTAAAGGCAGTGCAGCTATCTTAGTTTTATGCATGGGCGCTGGTTTGCTGTTTTTTCAAAATTGCGGAGGCTCAGGCGGTGGCGCTTCGCAGGCTTCTTCCGTTGTACCATTACTTTTAAGCATTCAGCAGGCCAATTGCAACTCGGCCATGGGCTCACCGCTAATGAAGGGTGTTTTTCAACCGACAACTTTTACTCCGGCAGTTGCGATCGCTCTTAATTCGGGGCTGGGGTCGACTTCGTCGGGCGACAGTCGGCCGATTTCTCTGGATTACGAAGTTGAGCGCGGAATTATGGACGAAGCTATTTTTAATAATCCAGAAAATAATTGTAATTCACATTTAAATATTCAGCTGCTTTGCGAAGTTGTAGCAATGAATCCGGCAAGCCCGGCAGACGGGCCGCTCTCGGCAACGAATGCGTTTGATAATGTCGGAAATAATTTACTTCCGGCAAAATCGGCAATGGATGTTGCAAAAGATTCTTTTGTTAGAAACGATTGTCAGGCGCAAATGGGGCTGGGGCAAAGCCGCGCAACTTTCAGAATTACACCGGCAACTGCCACTGAGCGCTGTGTACAGAGTAATTACTGGCTGAAATTAACGGCGCAAAGCCGGATTTCAGGAATTAATAATAGCCAGCGAAATTCAGCACCAACCTATCTGAAAGTAACGATGAGTAACGGTTGCTGGGAAGAATCCCGCCTGAAAGATTCGGCCGGAGCCTTACCTCGGGTAATTAATTTCGGTACTGTAGTTGCCATCGACGGAAACTGGGCTGCTGTTGTGGCGCCTACAGATGATGCCAGTGCCACGGTTTTTGATGTGGGCTCGGTTTATATGTATATGTTTGATGGTTCGAACTGGGTGCAAAGGCAGAAGATCATGCTTAGTGATGCGGCCTTTGGTGATACAATTGCTTCGGTTGCGATTCGCGGTGACACATTGGTTTTAGGCAGCCCTTACCGTAATTCGCGCGGCATGGCTTTTTTCTACCGCCTTGGCGGACAGACCTGGACGCGCATTCAGCAGATCGACTCGCCCGAAGCAATTCTGAATCAATTTTTCGGTCAGACCTTGAGTATCAATGACCGTTATGTTTTCGTCGGTTCGCCAAATTACTCAAATGCGCTTGCAAAAAACGGCGCCGTCAGTGTTTACAGTTACACCAGCGCAGGAATGACTTTTGTAAAAACTCTTTACGGACCGGCGGCTAATGCGGCATTTGGTTCTGCCATTGCTGTTGATAATACCGTGTTTGCGGTCGGTGCGCCTCAGGCATTGGGTAAGGAAAATCTTGCGGCCGGCGCGGTTTATGTTTTTGATGAAGCGGGCGGAGCATTCATTTTGGCAGCAACTAAAGTCGGAAGCGCCCTTTCTGAAAAGTTCGGAAGTTCGGTTGCGGTTTATGGAAGTCGATTAGCGGTTGGTTCACCAAATTTTGCAGTTAATGCAGTCAATGGCTTTGGAAGGGTCAGCTACTACGACAATTTTACGGCAGCCGCGACTTCTAAAACTTTTCAAGGTGCGATTTTAACAGATAATCTCGGGCAAAGTGTGGCGTTGTCGGCGACCGGGCTTTATGTCGGCGTACCGTACGCAAATAACCGTGCGGGAAGAGTGGACCACTACCTCTACGCCGGAATTCCGGCGGGTACGCTTCATTACAGGAACTTAGCCTACAATGAAACGGCGAACAGCGCGTTCGGCTTTTCAGTTGCTGCTTCCGGCAACTATGTTGTTATCGGGGCACGAATTAAAAATGACCCGAACGACAACGCGGGCGCCGCCTCCATCAACAAATTCAAAT
>JANOJH010000366.1:0-1575 GCA_031408135.1 Bdellovibrio sp.
ATTATCGCGGTGGCGGCCGCTCCTCCGGGCGCGAGACTTTGGCGCGGGTCATTGCAGGGTCGGTTGCGCAGATGTTGTGTCTTGAAATGGCGCCTGAAATTAAAGTCAAAACGTATGCTTCGGGTATCGCCGATTTTTCACTGGACGCAGCTGAAAGAAGTGAGCTCTGGAACGTTGACACGTGGCAGTTGGATTCGCGATTTCCTTCGCTTCAGAAAAACTCGGCCATTTGCAAACTGCTCGAAAAGGCACGAACCGAGGGCGAGAGTTATGGCGGACAGGTAGAAGTGCAAATGAAAAATGTTCCGGCGGGCCTTGGGCAGCCGGTGTTTCACAAATTTAAGGCGGATCTGGCCTCAGCAGTAATGAGTATTGGAGCCACGACAAGTTTTGAATTCGGAGCAGGCGCAGCCTCGACGGTTCAAAAGGGCACGGATTTTCACAAAGATTTTATTTCAGAAAGCTACGGCGGTATCCGTGGCGGAATAACGACCGGTGAATTAATCAGTTTCAGGGTTGGTTTTAAACCGACATCTTCGATAAAAGACACGGCCAAAAAAGGACGTCATGATCCATGTATCGTGCCCCGGGCCGTTCCGGTCGTCGAAGCAATGACGTGGTTACTGTTGGCCGATCATTTACTCTGGTCTAAACTCGATCGGGTGTAAGGCAGCCAGTTAACTTTATCATTTTGATTTGTCAGCTTCAGAAAAACATCCGGATACGGCTGTTTTTCCTGAGTTTCAGAATTGGTATCATCAATTCCTTCCAGCTCAGCATGTGTCCAGAGTTTTTCTTTTAGCAAAACCGTACAGCGGCCATCCGAACTGGCAGCGACCAGTCTTGAATCATGATTGAGGCCCAGCACAGAACCGTAACCAACTGTCGAAACCGCTTTTTTAATATTACATTTCCTTAAAAGGCTGTCGTTAAAATCGCTTGGCCGATAAAGGTTCGACTCTGGCAACGTTAAGCGGGTAATGACAAAGTCGACAATTTTTTTATTTATATTTTTATAAAATTGATTGCTGCCTTTGACACGGAAACTTGCAATCGATAATCCACCATCTTCATCAAGTGCTGCGTGAAACTGCAGGCCCTGAAGATATTTTTTAGTCGGTTTTTCAGTCTGAAAACCATAGGGTTCTTTCTTGTAAATTTCGGTGTCTACATCGCCGCTGTTTTCATCATAACTGACTTTGATTTCTGTTAGCTTTCCGTCTGAGTCAGTCAGGACCATTTGCTCATAAAAAGCTCCGCCGGTTGCGGTTTTCCAGCCGCCGGTATTACTTTGTACTTCGGGATCGAGAATAAAATTCATTTCATTGGCATAGCGGTGTGCGCGGGTTAAAAGGCCCTGTTTGTCTAAAAAATAAGAATTGAATCCGTTACCCAGTAGAAAGAATTTCAGGTTGGGAATCGCGGGGTTCGGCTCATGAGTTCCGGAATGAAGCGGGTAGGGTAAAATAACATACTTATTGAGTTCGGCATCGTACTGAATGTATTCGAGCTGCCCGTTCGATTTCAAAGTTGTGTAGAGAGTTCTGTCGGCACTGTACGGAACGTACTGGCGCG